>CAMGFM010000153.1 GCA_946055365.1 uncultured Prevotella sp.
ACGAAAAAACTTGTAAGCCTATCGAGCAAACTTTACTTCATAAATAAACAGTACGTAAGAGATGAAGATATTAGAGGATATGACCGACGAGGAGTTGGCTATGTCATACATCGATGGGAACAACAAGGCGTTTGACCTTCTGTTGCTTCGCAACCAGTCGAAGCTGTTTTCCTATATACTTTTCGTGGTGCATGACCGCGAGATTGCAAACGACATATTCCAGGAGACGTTTGTGAAGATTATCACGCGTCTTCAGGAGGGACGCTATGTGCCGAGCGGCAAGTTTGGCGCATGGGCGGTGCGCATTGCCCACAATGCGGTGATGGACTGGTATAGGGAGCGTGCGGCGCGCCACGTGGTGGAAAACGCCGACAGCAACGACCTGTCAAACATCAAGGGCGACGAGCTGTGCGACGGCAATATAGAGGGCCATTATGTCAACACTCAGGTCATGGCCGACGTGAGGCGCATGCTCGATGCGCTGCCGCTGTCGCAGCGCGAGGTGGTGTTTATGCGCTATTATCAGCAGATGTCGTTCAAGGAGATTGCCGACGCTACGAGCGTGAGCATCAATACGGCTCTCGGGCGTATGCGCTATGCCCTGCTCAACCTGCGCAGGATGGCTAAGGTGCATGGCATAGTGTTGCAGTTGCAGGTGTAAGGGTGCGATGTGAACGATTTTGAATAAAGCCAAAATCCGCCTTTCGCCGTGTGTGGAGCGTCATCATGTGATGAGCCGACACGGCGAAAGGCGGATTTTCTGATGTCTTGTGGCGCGTCCGTCAGCGACGGATGTGTGCCTGCAGCTTATGGATGTATGTTATATTTGAGCTGGTGAATGGTCTTGGCAGAGTCTTCAGCCTTGAACACATAGTTGCCGCTCACCAGTATGTCGGCTCCGGCATCAATGAGCTTGGGCGCGGTGACTTTGTTTACGCCTCCGTCCACCTCTATCAGGGCATTGCTGCCCGAACTCTTGATGAGGTTCTTCAGCCTTTTGGTCTTGTCGAGTATGCTTTCGATGAATTTCTGTCCGCCAAATCCGGGGTTCACGCTCATCAGCATGGCCACGTCAAGGTCGTGTATGATGTCCTCAAGCACGCACACCGGCGTGGAAGGGTTGAGCGTGACGCCTGCTTTCATGCCTGCCGCGTGTATCTCCTGTATGGTGCGGTGCAGGTGAGTGCATGCCTCATAGTGTACGTTCATCAGCATGGCTCCAGAATCAGCCACCTGACGCACGTATTTTTCGGGATGCACAATCATGAGATGCACGTCAAGGGGCTTGTTGCACACTTCCGATACAGCCTTGATGATGGGAAATCCGAAAGAGATGTTCGGTACGAAAACACCGTCCATTACGTCCATGTGCAGCCAGTCGGCTTCGCTGTTGTTAATCATTTCAAGTTCTTTTCTGAGGTCAATGAAATTGGCTGACAACAGCGAAGGAGAGATAATTGTTTGCATTTGTAAAGTATGTCTATTGGGTTTTGGTCATTACTTTTCCATGCCTTACAGTGTGTGGGCAGGGTGCAGGATTTTCCTGCGGTGCATTTTGGTGTGTCGGTCTTGGCTCAGTTGAGGACAAATGACTTGTCCTGTCCTTTTGCCTTGTCCATGCGGTAGGTGTATGCTATCTGCCGGATGATGTGGAGGGTGATTTCCGAGGGCTTGTTTTCTTCCTGTGTAAAAAACTTCATAGGCATTGTTGAGTTGATATGTTTGACTTTGGGGTTGACAGTCGGTGCGCAGTGACTGGTGCAGTGTGCGCCATATATCATTACAACGTGACATTTATGTTTTTATTACATCCTCGGGCCTCGTTTTTTTTGTCCGGCAGAGTGAAAGTGTGCGTTTGGCGTGCGCCAGTGGCGGCCGCCAAGCACATGGAGTGGTCTAAAACTCGCTCGTAAAATGGAAACGGATGTCCTTGAAGTCCTGCTGCGCCATGCTCAGCACATATCCCGAGTCGGCGAGGAACACGTCGCGTCCGTCCCGATCCTTTGCCATATACTGGTATTTGCGCTTCTTGAATGAGTCAAGCTCCTCTTGGTTGTCGCTCTCTATCCAACATGCCTTGTGCAGATGCACGGGTTCCCAGCGGCACTTGGCGTTGTATTCGTTTTCGAGACGATATTGTATCACCTCAAACTGCAACTGTCCCACCGTGCCGATGATTTTGCGTCCGTTAAACTGGTTGACAAACAACTGTGCCACGCCCTCGTCCATGAGCTGGTTGATGCCTTTCTCGAGCTGTTTGGCTTTCATGGGGTCGTCGTTTTCGATATATTTGAACATTTCTGGCGAGAATGAGGGCAGCCCGCGGAAGTGTAGCTTCTCCCCGTCGGTCAGTGTGTCGCCTATCTTGAATGTTCCGTTGTCGGGAAGACCCACTATGTCGCCCGCCCATGCCTCGTCGACAGTGCTTTTGCGCTGTGCCATAAACTGTGTGGGCGACGAGAAGCGCAGTGTCTTGTTGTGTCTCACGTGCAGATAGGGCTTGTTGCGCTCAAACCTCCCGCTGCACACCTTGCAGAAGGCGATGCACGAGCGGTGGTTGGGGTCGATGTTGGCGGTAATCTTGAATATGAAGCCCGTAAACTTGTCTTCGTCGGGGCTCACCATGCGCTCTTCTGCCTGTGTGGGGCGTGGCGAGGGTGCTATCTTGACGAAACAGTCGAGCAGCTCCTGCACTCCGAAGTTGTTGAGTGCCGAGCCGAAGAACACGGGAGCCACCTCGGCGGAGCGGTAGGTGGCCACGTCAAACTCGGGGTAGACACCGTCGATGAGTTCAATGTCGTCGCGCAACTGCTGTGCGTCGCTTTCGCCAATGTGATGCTCCAGTTCGGGAGAGTCGATGTCCACCTCCACTTTTTCTGTCACGCGCTGTTTGTCGGGCTTGAACAGGTTGAGCTTTTTCTCATATATGTTATATACGCCCTTAAACTTCACTCCTATGTTGATGGGCCATGACAGTGGGCGCACCGAAATCTGCAGTTCCTCCTCCAGTTCGTCAAGCAGGTCAAAGGGGTCGCGTCCTTCGCGGTCCATCTTGTTGATGAATATGATTACAGGAGTGTTTCTCATGCGGCACACCTCCATGAGTTTGCGGGTCTGTGTCTCCACGCCCTTTGCGCCGTCCACCACTATGATGGCAGAGTCTACGGCCGTGAGCGTGCGGTAGGTGTCCTCGCAGAAGTCCTGGTGGCCCGGTGTGTCGAGAATGTTGACCTTGTAGTCATGATAGTCAAACTCCATGACCGACGTAGACACGGAGATGCCTCTTTGTTTCTCTATGTCCATCCAGTCGGAGGTGGCTGTCTTGCGTATCTTGTTGCTTTTGACGGCTCCCGCCACTTGTATCTGGCCGCCGAAGAGCAGGAATTTCTCTGTGAGAGTGGTCTTTCCTGCGTCGGGGTGTGAGATGATGGCGAATGTACGCCTGCGTTCTATTTCCTGATTCATCCTGTTTTAATGTGCTGAAAGGGGTGTGTGCTGTGAGTGAAAGAAGATGTGAGTTATCTTGTGATATTGTTTCTTTTGTCTTGTCGCCGCCTTTATATTTCGTCGCAGTCCTCATAGACGAGTCCCTCGGTGCGGTCTTTGATGTAGTAGTCGCTGAGCATGCCCATGAAGGTGGATATTTCCTTTATGGCATGCTCTGTCTCGGGGCTTATGGGCTTGTTGCGCAGTCGCAGGAGCATTGTGCCGTAGAGTGCGTTGAGGCATGTCTCTATCTCCGAGATGTGCTTGTCGCCTCGGTTGCGCAGCTCCACGATGAACGGCAGCACCCTGTAGTATTCTGCATTGTAGAATGGGAAGCGGCTGCTTTGCAACAGTCTGTTGTGAAGGTCGTTCATGTCCTGCACTATGACGGCGTTGATTTGCAGGTGGCCCTTTTCGCGCTTGCCCTCTTCGTTCATCATCCTTATGAGACATCCATACCAGTCCACCAGCTCGTCCTTTTGCGAGTCGTCATAGTCAAAGCGGCTGACATATTCGTCTCTCAGGCGCGACAGCTGGCAGCCATAAGCTCTGATGATGTCTTCTGTCTGCCACATGTAGAGTATGTATTCGGCTATGCTTTTCTTTCTTAATTGCTGTGATATGAACATTTTTATAAGCGTATTTTTTTCTTTGTAGACGATGCCGTTGCGTGTCGCCCCGTCTGCCTTGCCTTGTGGCGTGTTTGCTTGTCTCCGTGGGCAGTGCCGTTGCGGCTGTCAGTAGGGCAGGCTGTAGAGGTTGAATATTGTGCCGAGCAGCATTATGAGCGAGAAGAGTATTACTATACAT
>CAMGFM010000154.1 GCA_946055365.1 uncultured Prevotella sp.
CAAACGAGATTGCTTTGTACTGTCTTCGGTTTGCACGAACCCTCTCTTGAGTCAGACAAAGAGCGAGCCAACAGCTGCAAAAGAGCCACTTTTCGCCTGTCGGAGTGGCACTTTACGGTTGAAAAGCGGCACTTTTGCCCATGCAAAGTGCCACTTCTCGAATAGCGGATTGCCACTCCTACCACATGTAGCAATCATGCACCATGTGAGGGAGAACGGCTTTGGGCAGTTATAACACGTCTTTTTTCCTATTGTCATAGCAACATCCGCATCTTATTGCCGCCGCTCACACACGCATGAGCTATGCTTTCTTTTCCTTGGGCAGCAGATTGTCCATGACTACAGCCAGCACGAACACCACAGCCACGCAGTTGTCGGCAAAGATGGTCTGCACCATCTGCGGGAAGATGGCAAAGAGCGTCGGCACTTGCGTAAAGCCGAGTCCGAGGCTGAGCGACATGCTCACCACTATCATGTTGCGCTGTGAGAAGCCACATTTTGCCAACATGCCGAAGCCTGCAAACAATATGCCGCCAAACATCATCAGCGTGCAGCCGCCCAACACGGCCTGCGGAATGTTGGTGAGCAGAACTCCTACAACGGGGAAGAGTCCGCCAAGTATCATTATGGCTGCTCCCGTGGCTATGGCAAAGCGGTTGACAACCTTTGATATGGTGGCAAGACCCACGTTTTGCGAGAAAGAGGTGATGGGCGTGCATCCAAACAGGCCGGCAACGCTGCTCACAAAGCCGTCACACGACACTGACGCGCCAAGCTCGCGCTCCCTGACGTCGCGCCCCAGCGCGCTGGAGCAAAGGGCAGAGGTGTCGCCGATGGTCTCTGTGGCCGACACCATGTAGACGCAGAACACCGCAAGGATGGCATCCAAGTGAAACTCGGGCTTGAACGGCAGCAATGTGGGCAGAGACACCACTCCCGCATGTTGCAGGCCAGAGAAATCGACCATGCCCATGCAGAGCGACAGCAGATAGCCCACCACAAGGCCCGCCAACACAGAGAGCGAGCGCAACATGCCACGGGCAAACACCTGGATGAGGAGACAGGTGAGGAGAGTGACAGTACCTATCATCCAATGATGGGCCTGCCCAAAGTCGGCGGCACCCTGTCCGCCTCCAAAGCTGTTGGCACCAATGGGCAACAGCGAGAAGCCTATGGCCGTCACCACAGTGGCGGCAACCATGGGCGACACAAAACGGGTCCACAGCCTGGAGCATAGTCCCAGACATCCCTCAAGCAGGCCACCCACAATGACGGCTCCCATGAGCGTGCCGTAGCCTCTGGTGGAGGCTATGGTTATAGCCAATGAGAGAAACGTGAAACTGATGCCCATGACAATGGGAAGGCGCGAGCCTACTCGCCACACGGGATAGAGCTGCACCAGAGTGCCAATGCCTGCTATCACCATGCAGTTCTGCACGAGGGCGGCACTCAACGACGACTCTATGCCAACGACGTTGGCAAGTATTATTATGGGCGTGATGTTTGCCACGAACATGGCCAGCACATGCTGTAGGCCGAATGGTATCGCCTGCTGCAGAGGCACGCGTCCGTCAAGTTTATAAATGTTGGCCTTGCCCTCATTTTCCCCACATGGCACAGCCAAATCCTGGCCTTGCCCATGCTCATTGGTCATGTCAGGAATGTTTGGTTTGTCACTTTTCATTATTTTCTTGTTGGTTTTGATTATGTGTTATTGGTTTTTGGCAAAGGAACGGGCCACGTGCGTCACCCTCCCCAATGACTTTCTGTCGCCACAGAACACCATGCCGCTGGCTCAGCCCAGTCTCAGCCTTGTGTCGGTTGGCACTTGATGCGGCTGTTCACGAAATGAAATGGTCTGCGTCTGCCAGTCCATAGACTCTATTATGGCTATTGACTCCAGACGATAGCCCTCTGCACGCAGTTCGCGTCCGCCTTTCTGCTGTCCTTTCTCAATGGCTATGCCTATGCCAACGACCTCCGCCCCTGCCTGTTTCACGAGATCGATGAGGGCATGGGCTGCCTCGCCGTCAGCAAGGAAGTCATCGACTATCAGCACCTTGTCGCCTGCGGAGAGATAAGGGCGCGACACGAAGATGTTGTTGTGCTTCTTGTGCGTGAACGAATAGGCCTGCGACACATATTTGTCGTCGGTGCTGTTGGCTGTGACATTTTTCTTTGCGAAAACCACAGGCACATCATAGAGATGTCCCACAAGAGAGGCTATGGCTATGCCGCTTGCCTCTATGGTTAGCACCTTGGTCACCTCTGTGCCGCGGAAACGGCGTTTGAACTCGTAGGCCATCTGACGGATGATGTCCACGTCAATCTGATGATTGAGAAAGCTGTCCACTTTGAGGATGTTTCCCTCCTTGATGATTCCGTCACTTAGAATCTTTTCTTCCAGAAAATTCATTGTCGTATTTCGTTGTTTTTAGTATTTACTACACGCTGATATTATTTACCACACGCTGATATTATCTACTACACTACATGCAGATATATAAAGAGCGCACCAACCATATATATGCGAGCCTATATATAATAATGTATAGCCCATTCACATGCTTGGCTCACCCTATAGCCTGTCCATATATGCACGGCACATCTCCGCGCAACGCTCTCCGTCCACGCCTGCCGACACTATGCCGCCAGCATAACCAGCACCTTCGCCGCAGGGAAACAGTCCCCTGATGTCAAGATGTTGCAGCGTGTCGCTGTCGCGCACTATCCTTACGGGCGACGACGTGCGTGTCTCCACGGCTATGAGCGTTGCCTCGTTGGTCAAGAAGCCGCGCGACGTGCGCCCAAACGTGCGGAAGCCCTCCTGCAGTCGTCTTGACACATGCCCGGGCAGCCAGAAATGGAGCGGCGAAGCCACGAGCCCCGGGGCATAGCTGCTCTTTGGCAACGACGAGGAGAGCCTGCCGTTCACAAAGTCATACATCCTTTGTGCAGGAGCGGTCTGCTTCATGCCTGCCTGCTGCCAGCACATTTTCTCAAGATGCTCCTGAAAGCGCATCACTCTCAGCGGATCGTCTTCATGACCGCCCACATCCTCGGGTCTTGTCTCCACTACCATGCCGCTGTTTGACCATTGCGTGCCACGGTTGCTGGGACTCATGCCGTTCACTACCACCTGCTCCTTGCCCGTAGCCGCAGGTATGACAAAGCCGCCCGGACACATGCAGAACGAATAGACACCTCTGCCCTCCACCTGTGTGACAAAGCTATACTCGGCAGCAGGCAGATACTTGCCACGGCCATTGGGGTTGTGATATTGTATGCTGTCAATGAGCTGAGAGGGATGTTCCAGACGCACTCCCACGGCTATGCCCTTTGGCTCAAGCCTTATGTCCTGCGCCACAAGATAGCGGTAGACATCTCTCGCGCTGTGACCCGTGGCAAGTATCACTGGACCGTCAAACTCCAGTTGGCTGCCGTCCGTGAGCCTCAACGCCTCCACGCCCACGATCGTGTCGCCCTGCATCTTCAGGGCCGTCATCTTTGTGCGGAAATGCACCTCGCCGCCACAGCTGATAATTGTGTTGCGCATGTTTTCTATCACCACGGGCAGCTTGTCTGTGCCTATATGAGGATGAGCGTCGGCAAGTATGGCAGTGGATGCGCCATGCTGGCAAAAGACATTGAGTATCTTTGCCGTGTCGCCGCGCTTCTTGGAACGCGTGTAGAGCTTGCCGTCAGAGTAGGCTCCAGCCCCACCCTCGCCAAAGCAATAGTTGCTCTCCTCGTCCACGTTCTGGTTGCGCTTGATGGCGGCCAAGTCTACCTTGCGCTCCCTCACGTTCTTGCCACGTTCAAGCACCACGGGGCGCAGACCCAACTCTATGAGACGCAGGGCGGCAAA
Organism: uncultured Prevotella sp.; assembly: GCA_946055365.1. Taxonomy (GTDB): domain Bacteria; phylum Bacteroidota; class Bacteroidia; order Bacteroidales; family Bacteroidaceae; genus Prevotella. Next base: position 3,869 of record CAMGFM010000154.1, read on the forward strand.
CAGTCCTCCGGGGCCGGCTCCTACCACCACCACGGGCCTTGCGCCGCTCACGTCAGGGTAATGTGTGGGAGTGTAAGCCTCGTCGGCAGGCAGCTCATTGACGTACAGCCTCACCTTGAGATTGACAAATATATTGCGCTGGCGCGCGTCGATGCTGCGCTTCAACACCCTTGCCGCCTTTACAGTGCGCACGTCAATGCCCTTAAGCTCTGCTATGTGAGCCACCACACGCTCCTCGCTTGCCGCCACCATGGGCGACACTCTTATCTGTTCTTCTATTATCACTTTTCTGAAGTTATTTTATCTACAATTATTGACGTGACTTGACACCACGAAACCATCACTCGCTCTTATCACGCACACGCCACTGTTTACAGACGCGCCATTTCCTTTCACGAAAGAGGCACTTTTCATTCACAAAAG
>CAMGFM010000155.1 GCA_946055365.1 uncultured Prevotella sp.
GATGCAAACTCCTTACATGCCGCCAAGCATCATGCCATAAGTCCGTGGACATATTCATGGATTATGCAAAACGGCAAGACACCATATTTGCAGCACACCCAGAAGAGACGCACATCGGCTCGTGCCGTCACTTACATTCACCTTACATGATAAATAAATGAAAGAATCAGCGCGTATATCAAAAGCCCTCACCGGCGCAACGGTCTCTCTCCTGACACCATGCCTGCACAAAAGGGCATGGATGTCGCTCTTGCTCGTGTTCATGCAACTGACGGTCTTCGCCCAATACGCATGGCAAGAAAACGACGAGCATCCAAGGTCTATGCCACAGATCACTAAAGACATTGACTATAGCCTCGAATTTCAAGGCACGTTCTCCAAAGGCAAGACTCCACTGTGGCTCAACGCCAACAAATACGGACTCAGCTCCCTTAAGGAGTGCAACGGCTACACGCGCGCAGGCATCTTCCGACCGCTCTCTGCCGACTCCATACGACGCTGGGGCATAGGTTACGGTGCCGATATGGCGGTGGCGGCAGGCTTCACGAGCAATGTTGTGGTGCAGCAAGCGTTTGTCGAGGCACGCTGGCTACACGGTGTGCTTACCATAGGTGCCAAGGAATATCCCATGGAACTCAAGAATCCATGGCTCAGCAGCGGCTCGCAGACATTGGGCATCAACGCCAGGCCGGTGCCGCAGGCGCGTATTGCCCTGCCAAAGTACTGGACTCTGCCCTTCGGCAACGGCTGGATACATCTCAAGGGACACATAGCCGTGGGCAAAATGACCGACGACTCATGGCAGCATGAGTTCACACAAAAGAAATCGCGCTATGCCGACGACGTGATGTATCACAGCAAGGCGGGCTACCTGAAGTTTGGCAACGACTATGCGGAGTTTCCGCTGAGCGTGGAGCTCGGTTTGGAGATGGCGGCACAATACGGCGGCAAGCCATATATCATCGGCAAGGACGGCAACATGACCAAGGTGGAGACAAAAGGCGGACTCAAGGGTTTGTGGAACGTGTTTATACCGGGTGGAAGTGACGCTACCGATGGACTATATCACAACAAGAGCGGCAATCATCTCGGCAGCTACGTGTTCAGAATAAACTATAACACCGAGTATTGGATGGCTTCGCTCTATGGCGACCACTTCTTTGAGGATCATAGCCAGATGTTTCTCGTCGACTACAACGGCTATGGCTCAGGCGAGGACTGGAACAAATGGGTGAAAAACCGCTACTTCAGGTATGCCCTAAAGGACATTATGCTCGGGGCGGAATTCCGTCTGCACTATGGCAGATGGCTCAAGGACGTGCTTGTAGAGTATCTTCACACCACCTATCAGAGCGGTCCCTACAACCACGACCGCACACAGAACATCAGCGACCACGTGGCTGGCACTGACGACTACTACAACCACTACATCTACACTGGCTGGCAGCACTGGGGACAGGTCATCGGCAACCCTCTATACCGCTCTCCCATATACAATAATGACGGCAAGATAAACGTAAAGGACAACCGCTTCATAGCATGGCACCTCGGCGTGCGCGGCGAGCCCAACGACAACCTCGCCTACCGCCTGCTCGCTACCTACCAGAAGGCGTGGGGCACATACGAAGACCCATTCACGCGCCCTCATCACAACGTCAGCCTTATGCTCGAGGCTACCTACAGACTCGACAGATGGAGCCTCACGGGAGCATACGCCATGGATTTTGGCAGCGACAAGCTCTATGGACACAACGCAGGCCTGCAACTGACGCTGCGGAGGTGTCTCTCAAAATAAGCCACACACACTCTTTCACCACACACAACCACAATGAAACATCTCTTATATACGCTCGCACTCCTCGCCTTGCTGGCTTCTTGCACCATAGAAGGCAGCGACAACGGCGACCTTGACGGCTTCTGGCATCTCGTGCAGGTGGACACACTCTCCACGGGAGGCACTACCGACATGAGGGAGAAGAGGGTTTTCTGGGGAATACAATACAAACTAATAAGCGTGCGCGACATCGACATCGACGGAGCGCACGGTTACTACCTGCGATTTGCGCAGACGGCTGACAGCCTGCACACTTTTGAGCCATACAAGGACAACTGGCACGAAGACAGCGGTCCTAACGGCGGAGACCTGCCCGTAAGTGACGCCAAGCAACTCGCCCCTTATGGCATCAACAACATTGAGGAGGCGTTTGCCAAGGAGGCTCTCGACGGCAAGAGAATGACTCTAAAGTCAAAGACACTGAGGCTTTATTTCAAACGCTTCTGAGCATGGCAGACAACGTTACCGACAAGATGAACATTTCGGTGTGTGACATGCCCGACGGCAACGGCCTCACGGTGGAGCACATGCCCGACTTTCTGCTCAAGGAAGGGCTTGACAACTGCGCCCCTCACACTCATTACTTCTACGAGATACTGTGGTTTCAGGAGGGCAACGGCACACACACCATCGACTTCGTGGACTATGAGGTGAGGCCCGACACCATTTTCTTCATCTCTCCAGGGCAGATACACCATTTTGACCGCCCCCACGGCTATCGGGGTGTCACGATAAAGATGTGCAAGAGCCTCATGAAAGACAGCGCAGACACTTGCGCGCTGTTCATGAAGTATGACGTGTTTCACACCTTTGACTCCACACCTTATTATTATATTACTCCCGACACCGCCGCAGCCCTCCACACTCTCGTGGGGCAGATTGAGGAGGAGTCGGGACGCAACGGCGCGTTTGGCAATGCCGAAGTGCTGGAGTCACTGCTGCGCATACTGCTCGTCAAGATAATAAGAGAAGGCAGAAAAGGCGGCTCGCGGCAGCTCAGCAGCGCAAAGCCCTCGCACATACTGTTCATCAGGTTCAGAAAAGCCGTGGAGCAGGAGTATGCCAAGCTGCACACCGTGCAGGAATATGCCAGTATGCTCAACGTGTCGCAGCGCACTCTCTACAACTGCGTCAGCGAATGTGCCGACATGTCGCCACTGTCGTTCATAAACGGGCGCATAATGCTTGAGGCAAAGAGACTCGTGAGATACACCAATATGCTCATAAAGGAGATAGCCTTTACTCTCGGATATGAAGACCCCTCCTATTTTGTCAAGCTCTTCAGGCGACACACCGGCTATCTGCCCTCCGACTTTCGTGAGGCGGACAACGTGTGAGCCGACATGCGCAGTTGCACATGCTCTTTGTCTGTCATAACACACGCCGAAGCCCGGTCACAGCACGCTGCACGGCAACTTTACACACGCACGACAGCCGCACTGCACACGCCTTTCCGCCGCTTATGACACACACGCACGCCACACCCTACTTGTCATAGAGCGTGATGTACTCATAGCTGTTGCCCACACATTGCAGATAGCGTTCAAACTCTCTCCTTGACAGCACCACCGTGCCTCGGCAGTCGTTGGGATGAAACGACAGAGTGTCTGCCTGCAACAGGTTTTTGTCAAGAAACAGATGCACATGGTGCTCTACGTCATTGATAAGGCCAAACGGCGACACGCTGCCAGGCTCAAGACCGAGATACCTAAGCATGCGTTCTGGCGACGCAAACGACAGTTTGCCGCACGAAGGCAGGCCTCTGGCCACGAGCGATGCCTTGAGACGCGCCTCAAGGTCGTGTATGGCGAGGTCGTGGTCGCAATGAAAGCACACGAGATAATGCCTGTTGCCCTTATGGTTGCGCAAAAAGAGATTTTTGCAATGCACGCTGCCGTCATTTCTCCACCATCTCTTTGCCTCCTCGATGGTCTTGCCCTCGGGATGGGTGTAACTGTCAAACTCTATCTCATGCTGCCGCAGATAGCTATATACTGTTTCTTCTCTTGTCATACAATATTTTTCTTTCTTATTGACGTGACGCATCAACAAGACGGCACACTGACAACGGTAAGGCAGCATACTCGCCTGTGCAAGACGACACGTGTGATTAACTTAAAACGACATTTTTTTCTATAATACGGCACACGCTATTACGTGACACGGCACCCGTGTCCTATAAAGTGCCGCTTCACAGACGTAGAATGGCACTTTTGCACCGCTATAATGCCTCTTTACAAACGTAGAGTGCCACTTGCTGAGTGGCATATTACCGTTGCAGCAGGAAAAACGGCTCTTTGCGGAGGGAAAGAGACGCTTTTGCAGATAGAAAGAGACTCTTCGCAGCAGGAAAAAACGGCTCTTCGCGGAGGGAAAGTCTCTTGTTATCATATCACAAGTGCCAATTCACTCATTTGTCACTACCCTCCAGT
>CAMGFM010000156.1 GCA_946055365.1 uncultured Prevotella sp.
CCAGCAGACTTGCGCCAGGCTCAAGCCCCATGTAAGCAAGAGACTTTTCAAACGAGGCTCTTGCCTCTGGTGCCACCGTGTCAGTCGTGGGTATGCGCTCGCTTATGCCCATGCCCATGCCGGGGTTTGTGCCGTAAGTGACGCGCGGCTCAATGTCTGCCGCGTCAAAGGTCAGCTCTTTGTCAAACACGGCATCGTCGCCGCTCCTCAGCGTGCGCCAGTAGGCCACCGCCTTGTCCCAGTCCTCGCCCTTGGGAGCATATTCGCGCCCTTTGATATAGGCAAAAGTGGTGTCGTCGGGAGCCACCATTCCTCCGCGTGCACCCATCTCTATGGAGAGGTTGCAGAGCGTGAGCCGTCCCTCCATGGACATGTCTCTCACCACGTCGCCCGCATACTCCACAAAATAGCCTGTCGCGCCCGACGTGGAGAGCTTTGACATGAGATAGAGGGCCACGTCCTTGGCGGTGACACCCTTGCCGAGCCTGCCGTTGACGCTTATACGCATCGTGCGGGGCTTCTGCTGCAATATGCACTGTGAGGCAAGAACCATCTCAACCTCGCTCGTGCCTATGCCAAAAGCCACGGCACCCATAGCCCCATGCGTTGACGTGTGTGAGTCGCCGCACACTATGGTCATGCCAGGCAGTGACAGACCCTTCTCAGGGCCCACCACATGTATTATGCCGTTGTCCTTTGACATCATGCCATAGTGTGTGAGGCCAAACTCACGGCAGTTGGCGGCAAGCGTGTCCACCTGTTTCTTTGACACGGGGTCGGCTATCGGCTTGTCCTGGTCGTGAGTGGGAGTGTTGTGATCGGGCATGCAAAACACCTGCGAGGGGCGGAAGCACTTGAGTCCGCGCTGTCTCAGCCCGTCAAAGGCCTGCGGGCTGGTCACCTCGTGGCAGTAGAGCCTGTCTATATAAAGCTGTGTGGGGCCATGTGGCACTGTCTGCACGACATGCCTGTCCCAAATCTTGTCGAAAAGAGTGTTCATCTTTTTTCCTTTGTATTTGTTATATTTTTGTTTTTCCTATGTTCTTTTTAAAATACCGTGCCAAGAGAGCGTCCATACTACAAGTCTCGGGCAAGGAGATGGCGCACTCACTGACACTCATCCATGAGATGTTACAAAGGGGTCACTTCGCATGCCATGCAAAGTGCCGCCATACGGTCGAAAAGTGCCGCTTTTGGAGCATTAAAATGCCACTTTACAAAAACGGAAGAATGACATTCTTGATGTCCTTGTGACACTTGAGTATTATGGCTATCTCCTCAAGCGAGGTGTTGCCAGCCCTCTCGCCTATGCCGTTGACGGTCACCTCCACCTGACGCGCACCGTTAGGCACGCCGCTGAGAGTGTTGGCCGTGGCAAGCCCGAGGTCGTTGTGACAATGTGTGGAAATCAGGACTCTGTCTATGCCGTCCACATGCTCCATGAGCCAGCGTATCTTCGCGCCATATTCCTCTGGCAGGCAGTAGCCCGTGGTGTCGGGAATGTTGACCACCGTAGCACCTGCCTTTATCACGGCCTCCACCACGCGAGCGAGATACTCGTTGTCGGTGCGGCCCGCATCCTCGGCATAGAACTCCACGTCCTCCACATACCGTCGGGCATATTTCACTGCTTTCACCGCACGCTCGAGTATCTCCTCGCGGTTGGAGTGAAACTTGTATTTGATGTGAGAGTCACTGGTGCCTATGCCAGTGTGTATTCTGCCGCGGCGTGCGTGTCTGAGTGACTCTGCCGCCACGTCGATGTCTCTCTCCACCGCCCTTGTGAGGGCGCACACGGTGGGCCACGTCACGGCCTTTGATATTTCAACTACCGAGTTGAAGTCGCCGGGACTGGACACGGGAAACCCTGCCTCGATAACGTCCACGCCGAGTTGCTCAAGTTGCCGTGCCACCTGTATTTTTTCCACCGTACTCAACTGTCACCCTGGCACCTGCTCACCGTCCCTGAGTGTCGTGTCAAAGACATATAGCCTGTCTTTCATCATGCCTCTTTTTTTTCTTTTCCTCTGCCGCGCACCCCTCTGCCGCACCCAGCCCTGACGCAGGCAAAACAAAAAAGCTCCCACACCTGCCTTGGCGGAAGGGCGTGGAAGCTTCTGTATGTTGTCGGCTGCACCCCGGGCGCAGCCAAACGAGCATGTCTTGACTGAAACGTGCGATAATGTCAGGGTTGCGCCCATGCTTTTAATTTTGTCATAGACCGTCTGCACCTCAGAAACAGCACAGACGAGACCGCCTGTAGCGCATCACCTGATTTGCACGGTGTCTGCAAAGTTATGCAAAAATCTGACACACGACAAACATTCCGTCACTTTTTTTTGCTTTTCTGTTTCTATTTTACTTTTTCTTATGCACCTTGCCACTTGCGGGCTGCGTGTGCCAGTTCCAATAATCCTTGTCCTTGACATTCTTGCCCCATGCACCTATCACGGGATAAGCTTCAAATATGGATGTCCTCTCCAACGGCCACTCCCATTCTCCCGATATGCACACAGCCGTAGGCACGTCACTGTTCTTGCCTATGTACTTGCCAATAGCGGCGGAGTATTCCTTTGTTGAGCCGTCCTCCCAGACAGCCGTGACCTTTGTATTAAACAACCCTCCGTTCTCGGTCAGCGAATATCCCTCTGGCCAGTCAACATCGCCAAGGTCCACGGCCTGCACATTAGAGTTGCCCTCGGTATTGACCATGGCATAATATCCGTTTTCTCCCGGCGCGGTTTGCCCGAATGCCTCATGCACCTCACAGAGCTTTGTGCTGCCATAATAGAGTTCTGTGCGGAAGACACAGCCTGCAGCCAGCAGCTTGACATTTGCCTTGTGTGTAGTAGGATTGGGTGTAACCAATATCACCACGTCGTTGAAGTCAAAGTCGAGATCCATACCGAGATTTTCAAATCCCAATGTCCACGACTGCAACACCTCCTCGGCAGATGGGTCAGAGGATTCTGGGCGCACATGCGGAGCAGGACGGCCATCGGCGTCCATAAATCCAAATGTCACGTCATTGCAGTCGCCATCGCCAGCACCAGAGCCGTCATCCATACCCACGAATGCAAAGTTGTCATATTTCTTATATGAGCTGCGGTAGTTCTGGCGTTGACCAGAGCTATTGTTCATTTCCTTACGCGAGAAGCTCATATAGCATGTAGGCAGCTTGTCCTCTGGCATTTTCAGGTTGTTAACAAGATTGTTCCTCTGCTCGGATGTCATTGCAGCATTGGGGATGCGCAGGTAGAAACCATACTTTACCTTTTTGCCGTTAAGCATCTTTGGCACTTTCATTTCAAAGGTCAGTCCCCGCATGGCAGACACCCTGTCCATATAGTTCCAATGGGCAAGAAACGAGTTAAACCTGCCGTCATTCTTCCTTATTGTCTGACTTGTCGTCACCTTACTGCCTTTTTCGTTGTAGAGTATGCCCTCGCCGTCCACATAGTCAAAGTTGGCGTCATACCACACGTTGGCATTTCCGTCAAGCTGATACTGCACCTTTGCCCTATAGTCCGTACTGCCCGGCGAAGCAAGGTAGTCTTTGGTCAGCACCTCCGTAAGGTCGTTATAGACAATGTCGTCATAGCTGCCGTCCGAATGATAGTAATAACCCACGATGTGCGAGTTGTAGCTGCCCGTGTAGCCATAGATCAGGCTGAGCGAACATAACGTGTAGTCACCATATACGCCATTGCCCTGATAGCCGTCGGACTCAAACTCATAACTCAGCCCCTCTTCGGTGTTGTTTTTGGAAGCCAGCACGCCCTCAGGCAATGCGGCAAGCAGAGACTCCCATGCCCAGCCTCCAAAATTGACATAGCCCTTACACGCCGAGACGCTATTGCCGTTGAGTGAGGAGTTATAATTGGCGGTCTGCTGTGGAAGTGGTGTTGCAGACGGGTCTGCAACCGGCACGTCACGCGTAGCTTGAGCAGCTTCCTGCGGCAGCCACACATTGCTACTGGTGTTTCTGATGAAGTCAACATCCTCTACTTGCATATTGTCTCCAGAGAGATATATGCGTTGATATTTTCTGCCGTCCTTGCCGTCGCACACGAGTCCTATGCTGTTGCCTATTCCCTGCGGCACGTCGAGCTTCATGACTCCATTGCCCCTCATATCCATACACCCGAGCAGCACCGGCTTTTCGTTACCTATGCTATAGGCCTTTACTGTTGAGCCGCTGTTTGCCACAATGTCAAGTTGCATGTTCACAGCTGTCATCCAACTCTGTCTGGA
>CAMGFM010000157.1 GCA_946055365.1 uncultured Prevotella sp.
CACGTATGAAGACAAGAATTTTCAACCTCCTTATCCTTGACGAGAGTGGCAGCATGTATAGCATCGAAAAGCAGGCCGTTGACAGTGTAAACGAGACACTCCAGAGCGTGCGCGCCGCACAGGAAAAATATGAAGATCAGGAACACTTTGTAAGTTTCGTCACTTTCAACAGCAGTGGCATAAAGACTGTGCTCGACCGTGTGGAGGCGAGAAAAGCAGAAGACATTACTCCAGCACAGTTTAACCCTGCCTGCTGCACCCCACTCTACGATGCCATCGGTAAGTCTGTCATGGAACTCAAGAAGAGCGTGGCAGAAAACGACAAGGTGCTGGTGACCATCGTTACAGACGGCTATGAGAACAGCTCTACCGAATATGACGCAAGCAGCGTGAAAGCTCTCACTGAGAAACTTGGCAAGCAGGGCTGGACGTTTGCCTATATCGGTGCCAATCAGGATGCCGAGGCCGTGTCAAAATCAATTGGCATAAAGAACTCATTGAACTTTGAGGCCTCTGTGTGCGGCACCGCTGTCATGAGCGAAAGGATGTGCAAGTCACGCTCACGCTGGTTTAACAGAATAGCCAACAACGAAGACAATATTGACGAGTGTTTCTTTGATGAATAATCCGTGCAGGGCGATCTGTCAGCCCGCACTCTTATAAATGTCACTCCCGATGTTTCGCACAACATCCACGCCACGCAGGCAGTTGTACGGGGCTTCGGGAGTCCTCGTATATATGTAAGTGGCAACCCAATACAATCATCCGCCTGCCCTAAGTCGCCACCTTTTATAGACAGCCCACACGCATATCTCTTTATCCACGCTTTTTGTTGTAATCGCAATGAGCCACGACTGTCAGCAAGTGGCATTTTGCAACGATAAAGTGGCTTTTTACACAAGCTAAAGAGGCTCTTTAGCAAGGTAAAAGTGGCTCTTTGCAAAGGTTGTCATGACATGTCATAACAACCTCCTTGCACACTTGCGCTGTCGCATGGCTCACGGCAATGCGGAAAGCCTCGCTACTCCTAACGTCTTACGCCCCGTCCTTTTTATCCTGCAACAATATTTTTTTCACATAAGACCTCCGAAAAAAACACAGAAAGCAAGCTACCATACAAAATAATTGCGTAACTTTGCCATCAGCGTTTATATAATAAGATAACATTTAGAATAACAAATGTGGAGAGCCTATCCACGACACAGGAGACACGTTAATTTGCAGTCGATGCAGACGTGCTTTTGGAAAAGACAAGCATCAATTTGCCGTCAAGGAAGACACGCCTGGGAAAAGACAAGCATAAACTTACTGTCAAGGAAGACCCATTCGGGTCAAGACAAGCATTGATTTGCGTCTCCAGAAAACCTATCGGGAAATAGGGCGAAGACACATATCATGGACCTAAAAACGACACACGCACAGAATTGACACACATGCAAATAAGAAATTGACACACACAATGGAAACAATCGTAATAATATGCATCGCGGCCATCATTGTCATGACAATAGCAGGCTTTGTCGCAGGCAAGAGGACTGCCGCTGAAAGCCTCAACAGGCAGACGGGACACATGCAGGACACTATCAACGCGCTCGAAACGTCATTAAAGGACAAGGAGGCTACAATCGCAAAGCTCACAGAAGACATCAGGACAATAACGGCAGACGGAGAAGTGCAGCGCAACAACGCACTGCACTATGCCGACATGGTGGAAGAGATGAAACGCGACCACGCCACACGCCTGCAAGACATGCAGGAACAGCACGACAAAAAGGTGCTGGAGCTAAAGGCAACACACCATAACGAGACAGAACAGCTGAAAAAGACCTATGCCCAGCAACTTAGACAGATGGAAGAACACGCGCGCCAACAGACGGAAATGCTGAGACAGATAAGCGAAAAACAGCTGCACGACCAGATGAACCTCATAAAGGAACAGATGAAAGCCACATCGGAGGAGGTGCTGAAAGCACGGCAGGAAGAGCTGGGAGCGCGCAACCGCGAGCAGGTGTCAAGGATTATCGACCCTTTACAGAAGAGTCTCAAAGACATGGAGACGGCACTCAACATGTCAAAAGAACAGCAAAAGGATGCCATAACTCGACTTGACGAGTCGATAAAGCTAAACATGGAGCGTGCCGCAACCCTCGGAGAGACCGCCGACAGGCTCACAAGGGCTCTCACGGGGCAGGTGAAAGTGCAGGGAAACTTTGGCGAGCTCAAACTCAAACAGCTACTTGAGGACATGGAACTCAAGGAAGGGGAGCAGTTTGACACGCAAGCCACACTGCGCGACCGCGCAGGCAAGGCTCTCAAGGGCGACGACGGCAAGGGTCTGGTGCCAGACTTCATCCTCCACTTCCCCAATGACCGTCATGTAGTGGTGGATGCCAAGATGTCACTGACCGACTACGAACGCTACATGAACGCCGAGGACGGCAGCGATGAAAAGTCCGCATGCCTCAAGGCCCACATAGACAGCGTGAGGGCGCAGGTGAGGCGACTCGCAAAGAAAGAATACACGAGATTTCTGCCAGAGGGGTGCAACAAACTCAATTTTGTCATCATGTATATACCCATTGAGGGTGCTCTCAACCTGGCCATACTCAACGACACGACGCTGTGGAAGGAGGCCTATGACGAGGGTGTGATGATACTCGGACCGCAAACCATGTATATGAACATCAGAGTGCTGGAAATGATGTGGACACAGGTGAGGCAGCTAAAAAGCCAGCAGGTCATGATGGATGCCGCCAACATGGTGGTGGAGCGCGTGCAGGACTTCAGCGCAAGGTTTATGGACGTGGAAAATGCCATGAACGACACCCTAAGCAAGATGAACAAACTCAAGATTACCACTGCCGTCAGCGGCCCGAGCATCATAACAGCCGCAAGAAAGCTCATCAAGGCCGGTGCTATGGAAAACAAGAAGAAGAAAACCATAGCCGCTGCCGAAGAGACGTTCTTTGTGGAAGACCACGGAGAGACCGACACACGCCAACAGCCTGTACCGACACAAGGCACAAGCATTGCGTGAGAGAGCAAGGACACTACAGGAAAGCAAGCTAACAACTACACGGCAACAATATGGACAACAGTTATGCCGAACACGACCCGCTGACATGGGACACGCTCATGCAGAGCATCAACAACCTCATCAAGCATATTGAAGAGACGCAATGGCTGATATATATCTATATTAAGGACCATCTCATGGACGAGAGTCCTGAGATAATGCACCTGCTGATGTTTACCTACCTCAAGATAAGAACGCAGGAACCGTCTCTCCTCAACTCTCTCATGCTCGGTCAGGCGGTGAGAATGAGCCACATCCATGAGGAGTTTCCGTTAGACACGTTTGTCAGGGAGTGGGGCTACCCTGCAATGTTGCGCAAGGAGGACATTTGCGACACGTTTAACGGCTCATGCACCATGCCCTCACTCAAGGTAAGGACAGAAGAGGCTATCCTTCTCCACAGCATGCGACGCTCATCAACGTGTCCTGACGGCTCTACGGCCACAACAATGATAGCCGTCAAGATACACAGCAAACCCAACCAGACACTACTGTGGGCAGGGGTGACTCTCATGGACAGCTACGGCAACAGCATCATGGCACCGGCAACACTGTTTCCCGTAGCAATAGGCGACATACAGCATGGCATATTTGAGGTAAAGACAAGCCACAACGCACAATCACGTGTCACAGACATAACAAAGTCAGAAAAACAGTTGGAGGATTTAGTGCCGCCAATAGTGGGCTACGTGGAGAGCTTTGACACCCGCCACGGCCACTATCACATATACGACTCGCTGTCGCGCCATTTTGTGGCAGACCACCCGCACATATCGCTCAACAAGAGCGACTATGTGATGTTCTGTCCCATGATACCTGTCAGCAGCAGCTTCAAGTCTGCCGTTCCTATAAGGGTGATTGAGCCAGAGGAGGGCCGCAGGGCTTTCGGCTGCCTTGACGCTTACGTGAGCTACATAGACAAAGACAGGGGTTTTCTGCACTATATCATAACATCAGAGATAGCCTCAACGCCCGAAGGTGTCATCAGCAACGAGGGTTTTGCCCCACTGTCATGCCTGAGCGACAGCAACAGAGTGCCTGAGGTGAATGACACCATAAGGATCGTGGTCATACTCAAGCGCAAAGCCAACGGAAAGAAAGGCAATCACGTGGTGGAGATAATCTATTGACACACTTCACACATTGAGAAAGGTCATTCCCCCAC
>CAMGFM010000158.1 GCA_946055365.1 uncultured Prevotella sp.
TTTTTTGCCGACTATATTGACGGCAGGGTAGAGTTTGCCACGCTCGCACAAAAGATATGGACAGCCCAGTGATACTCACGTGTGGTGTCAATTCGTAAATAAATGGCTGTCTTATTGCAAAAACCGTAACTTTGCGTGTGCAGGAAACAAAAACTCAGCCGCAGGGTAGGGCTTTTCTGCCATTTTTAAGTAAATTTGCAGACCGTAATAACATCATAATAATCATAAAAAACAAACCAGTAGAAGACATGAAGAAGATAAGAGCTGCCGTAGTGGGCTACGGCAATATCGGCAAGTATTCGGTTGAGGCTCTTGAGGCAGCCCCCGACTTTGAGATAGCGGGCATCGTGCGCCGCAATGGCGCGCAGGACAAGCCGGCAGAGCTTGCCGCCTATGAAGTGGTGAGTGACATACGCGAGCTAAAGGACGTTGACGTGGCGATACTTGCCACTCCCACACGTTCCTGCGAGCAGTATGCCAAGGACATACTGTCGCTCGGCATCAACACAGTAGACAGTTTTGACATACACACCTCCATTGTTGACTACCGTGCCGCCCTCACTCCCGTGTGCAAGGAGCATAATGCCGTGAGCGTGATAGCCGCAGGCTGGGACCCGGGGTCAGACTCCATCGTGCGCACGCTCATGCAGAGCCTTGCGCCAAAGGGACTCAGCTACACCAACTTTGGCCCTGGCATGTCCATGGGTCACAGTGTGTGCGTGCGTTCAAAGGCTGGCGTGAGAAACGCGCTGTCCATGACCATCCCAAAGGGCGAGGGACTGCACCGCCGCATGGTGTATGTGGAGCTTGAGGAGGGCGCATGTCTTGAGGAAGTGGCAAAGGCTGTCAAGGCCGACCCCTATTTTGCCAACGACGAGACACACGTGTTTGCCGTGCCTTCGGTAGATGAGGTGCGCGACATGGGACACGGCGTGAACCTTGTGAGAAAAGGCGTGAGCGGCAAGACGCAGAACCAGAGGCTGGAGTTCAACATGAGCATCAACAACCCCGCTCTCACGGGACAGGTGCTGGTGAACGTGGCACGCGCGTCCACGCGCCAGCAGCCAGGATGCTACACCATGGTAGAGATACCGGTGATAGACATGCTCGCAGGCGACCGTGAGGAGCTGATAGCCCATCTTGTGTAATACCGCATAACGGCAACATGCCCTGTAAGGACTCGGGCGGCTGCGCTTATGGTGCAGTGCCTTTGTCTTTACAGGGCATGTCGTTTTTATGAAAGTGGGCATTGTCGTGTGAGACGATGCCTGCGTGTCAGGTTCATGGCGGCTAAAGCGCAAACCTATAGCCCGCCGTAAACATGAATGTCTTGTGCCTCGGGCCGTCGGAAGTGTCCATGAGACGCGTCAGGCCAATGTTGTAGCGTGCGTCAAGAACCACGTTCTCAAACTCATATGATATGCCTATGGGTATGGAGAGGTCAAACTTGCGGTAGACGTTGATCTCGTCGTCGTGCACCTGATAGTAGGTGTCCACCACCTGACCCTTTTCTTCGGTCACCTGGCTCTCCGTATATTTGATGTTGCCCGACAGCCACGCACCGGGCTGCACGCCTATCTTCACGGCGAAGTTGGGGGCTACCCAGAGGCTTGCAAGCACAGGAAATTGCAGGTAGTGTAGCTCCTCAGACATCTCCGTCAGTCCGTATATTATCTTTGTGGTCTTTGAGGGTTCCACTGTCTGCGACAGGTTGTCATATTTGCATCCCTGCTGCATGTAGTGTATGCCTGCCGAGAGCGACAGCATGTCGGTCAACTGATATTCTGCGTCTACGCCGCCTGAGAATGCAGTGCGGTATTTGGGACTTAGCTTGTTGTCTTTGTAACTGCCAGAAATGCCTTCCACAAACAGGTTGCCGCCGCTGTAGCTTGATATGACCACACCGGCTCTCGGTGTTATGGAGAATGTGCCTTGTTTGGGCTGTGCCATCGCTGCAAGCGAGCAGGCAATGGCCATGACGATGGTAAGGATGCTTTTCATTTTCATATATTCTCTTTTTCTTATAGTTTTCAGCCACGAGTGATTGTATTTTTAGCCACACATGATTGTTTTTTTCAGCCACGTGTGATGCCTGAATACGGGGCAGGGCGGTGTCGTGGGGCTTTGTTTATGTATATAACGTCAATGGCATTGGATATATTGCATCTTGCTCTTTATTTTATGCCGCATTGTGGCAGGCATGATGCCAAGTGTCACATGCTTAACAATATCAAAGAAATGATAAAAACACAAAAAACTGTTGAAAACCCCTTGTGCAAATTCTCTAAAGACCAAGAATGTGCATAACTTTGTGTATGCAACGCTTGTCATGTGCCGCCGTCAGCCATTGCGGCTGTGTGTGTTGTTGCCCCATAATCGTTGCTCATGCCTCACGACTGGGGCATGAAGACGGGCCTTAAAGGTACTATGGTTTTCAAAGGAGGCACATCATGTTTTCAAAAGTGGCACTTCACGTGATCAAAAGTGGCGTTTTGCTGATACAAAAGCGGCACTTCCCACGCCAAAAGCGGCACTTTTCAGGTGTGACAGTGGCACGTCTCTGTTTCGAGAGCGTCGCTTATCTATGCCAATAGCCTCGCCTCCCAAACTCGAGAGCGTCACTTGGCACTTTCAAAAGTAGCAATAACGTTATAACCAAGACTATAATGCAAATGAAAAGACTGTTGATTGTTTGTTTGCTGGCGGTAGTTGCGCTGCTGCCGTGTGCGGCACAAAACCCGCTGAAGAAAGTTTACAATGAAGACATCAATCCGCTTGTGCAGATAGACGACGCACTGCGCAAGGCAGGCAGCGAGGGCAAGAACGTAGTGTGCCAGTTGGGCGGCAACTGGTGTGTGTGGTGCCTGCGCTTTGCCGACTTTGTGGAGAAAGACAGCGTGGTGAGCGAGCTTGTCAACGACAATTTTGTGTTCATACACGTCAACTACAACCCGCGCAAGTCCATAGACGAGTCAAAGAAAGAGCAGACCGCCACCATGCTCAAGCGTCTGGGCAACCCCGTGCGCTTCGGTTTTCCCGTGCTTGTGGTGTTAGACCCTCAGGGCAATGTGCTGCACACCCAGGACTCAAGTTTCCTTGAGGAGAACAAAGGCTACAACCGCGAGCGTGTGCTAAGGTTCTTCCGCAACTGGACACCCAAGGCGGTCAGCGGAGCGAGGATGTAGGTCTGCCAGTGAGTGCCTATATCCTAATGCCATGCCTCGCTATGCCCTCTGCCATCATGCCCTTGGGCAGGAAACACTTGAGCGCATCGATCACGCTGTTGACCGTTTTCTGCCTTATATAGTCATCGTGGATATACAGCGACACGCTGCGCTCAGACACATAGTCGCCCTCTATGCGTCTCACGTTGGCACGCTGCTCTGCGGAGAGAAACGGCAGCTGCATCTCGGGTATCACGGTAAATCCGCCGTTCTCGTCCACCACGCGTATGAGCGTCTCTATGCTTCCTGCCTCGTATATCTTGACCCCCTTTGCGGCAGAATGGCAAAAGGAGAAAAGGCTGCGGCGCATGCACTGTGCCTCTTTCATTATCCACATGGTCTCGTGTTCAAGGTTCTCGGGCTTGAACACGGGCAGCTTGCGCCAACAACTCTCGGCGAGATAGACATAAAACCGCTCCGTATATAGCGGTATCTCCAGCACGCCGTCCCTCGCCTTGTCGGAGATGGCTATGCCCATGTCTGTGTCGCCCTGCGTGATGCTGGCTATAACGTCGTCTGACTTCATCTCCTGTATGTTCAGCTCCACCGAGGGGTTGCTTTCGCGGTAGTGTCTTATAAACTTTGGCAGCAGAAACGGGGCTATGGTGGGGCTCACGGCCATGTGCAGCTTTCTGCTCACCGTGCCTTTCTCCTCTCTCACCAGCTCGCCTATGCGTGCTGTCTCGTTTAGGGCTTTCTGTGCCTGCCTTATTATCATCGCGCCTGTCTCCGTAGGCACCACCGACTTGCTGTTGCGCTCAAAAATCCTCACGTCCAGCTCCTCCTCGAGCTTCACAAGCATCGCACTGAGCGTGGGTTGTGACACGTTGCATGAGTCTGCCGCCTTGGCAAAGTTGCGGTATTTGTCAACGGCTATTATGTATCGCAGTTGTTGTAGAGTCATTTTCCTTATGATTTTATACCACAAAGTTAATGTTTTTGTCATAAAACAGCAAACGCTTTTTTCTATTGTCACATAGAAAGGCTCTATC
>CAMGFM010000159.1 GCA_946055365.1 uncultured Prevotella sp.
GAGCAAAGGACTGAAAATCCTTGTGTCCCCGGTTCGATTCCTGGTGGCACCACAATAGCACAAGCTGATTACATGACTCATGTAGTCAGCTTTTTTGATTACTTGACGATTGTGTGATGCCAGTGGCATGTACTTGGTGCCGCCGTCTCCGATGTGTGGAGTCTGCCTACGCTTCATGTCAATGCCGGCCTTATGGTGTGGCTGACGCGTGTTTAAGGATTCGCCAATACGTGTTTAAGAACAACCAATGGGTGTATAAAGATCCGCCAATGGGTGTATAAGAACAACCAATACGTGATTAAGAACTAAAAATGCGTGTTAAGTATTCGCCAACTCATGTTTATTGTGCCGATAGGGTCAGGTTTGAGGGTTCTGTGGTAAATTCTGAGACTCGGCATACCGTGCCGTCACATGTCAGCACACACACGGGAGTCATGCACACATGCACCGTTTCATGTTTTCACTTACACATTATTCAATTTTAAAGACGCAATTATCGCAAATATGGACAGAAACAGCATATTGAAAAAACTGAGGATAGAAAAGCTCAACGACATGCAGCGCGACACTGTCGATGCCGTGGAGCATACAGACAAGGACGTGGTGGTGCTGGCTCCCACCGGCAGCGGCAAGACGCTTGCCTATCTGCTGCCCGTGGCGGCCATGATAGACACTGAGAGCGACGAGCTGCAGGCCGTGGTGATCGTGCCTGGCAGGGAACTCGCCATGCAGTCGAATGACGTGCTTGCCTCCATGGGCACGGGCGTGCGCTCTACCTGCCTGTATGGCGGTCGCGCCACGATGGACGAGCATCGCACTCTCTCACGTGTCAAGCCCCACATCGTGTTTGCCACTCCGGGCCGTCTCAACGACCACATAGACAAGCTCAACTTCGACGCACAGACGGTGAGGCTGCTTGTCATAGACGAGTTTGACAAGTGTCTGCGCATGGGCTTCAGGGCTGAGATGCAAAAGGCCATGGAACGCCTGCCTCAAGTGAGGCGGCGCATACTGCTCTCTGCCACTGATGCCGAGGAGATGCCGTCGTTTGTGAGCCTCAACCGCACGTTGCGCATAGACAGGCTGCCCAAGGATGCGCAGACAAGCGAGCGCATAGACCTCTACACGGTGAAGAGTCCCGAAAAAGACAAGCTCCACACGCTCTCAAGACTTCTCAGAAGTCTCGGCGATGACTCCACCATAGTCTTCATGAACTATCGGGACGGCGTAGAGCGTGTCTATGGCTTCCTGTGTGACGAGGGTTTTGTGGCCTCATGCCTGCATGGCGGCAAGGAACAGGACGCGAGAGAGGAGGCGGTGTACATGTTTGCCAACGGCTCGGTCAACGTGCTTGTCGCCACAGACCTCGCGTCGCGCGGACTTGACATTCCTGACGTGGCCAATATCATACATTATAACCTGCCCGTGGGCGAGGACGAGTATATACACCGCACCGGGCGCACGGGACGATGGGATGCTACGGGACGCACGTTCCTGCTGCTCGGTCCTGAAGAGACACTGCCTGAGTATGTGAGGCACACTCCTGACGAATATTCCCTTGAGGACGTGACCACTGTGATGCCTTTGCCGCGCATGACCACCATCTACATCGGCAAGGGCAAGAAAGACAAGATTTCAAAGGGCGACATACTCGGCTTTCTCTGCAAGACTTGTATGCTAAAGGCTGCCGACATAGGGCGCATAGATGTGTATGAACGCTTCGCCTATGTGGCAGTGAGAAGACAGACTGCCAGCCTGCTGCTCAAGAATGCCGCTGGCAAGAAAGTCAAGGGACTGCGCACGGTGGTGGAAAAGGCTTTTTAGGGAGGCAAAGCGGCACTTGGCTGTCACAGAGTGGCGCATGGATGTTGAAAAGTGGCACTTGGCTGTCATAGAGTGGCACTTGGCTGTCGTAAAGAGCCACTTTTCCTGTCACAAACTGGCACATCAGAGGAAGTATATAGTCACACAAACACGACGAGGAGGGCGCACCGTCTTTATGGCGCGCCCTCCTCGTTGTGTCTTATTGTGCCGCAAGGCTCTGTGTCATGGCGTTATGACGTGCTGCAAGCGTTGCCTCGGGCTTACAGCAGCTCTGCCACGTCGCTCGGTTTCCTGCCTTTGGAGTGCAGGTCGGCGGCTATGGTAAACAGCACGTCGCCAGATGAATTGAGCGCGGTCTCCACCGAATCCTGTATCACGCCTATGACAAATCCCACAGCCACAGCCTGCATGGCCACGTCGTTGCCTATGCCAAACATTGAGCATGCCATGGGAATGAGCAGCAGCGAGCCGCCTGCCACGCCGCTTGTGCCGCATGCCGCGAGCGTACACAGCACACACAGAAGCATTGCTGCCGGCAGGCTTACCTCCACTCCGAGAGTGTGGCACACGGCGAGGGTCATGACATTGATGGTGACGGCAGCTCCGTTCATGTTGATTGTCGCGCCGAGAGGTATGCTTACCGAATAAAATTCGGGGTCAAGCCTCATGCGTTTGCACAACGCCATGTTTATCGGGATGTTGGCTGCGGAGCTGCGGGTGAAGAATGCGTTGACGGCACTCTCCTTCAGGCATGTCCATACCAATGGATAGGGATTGGCGCGCAGGTATATGCCCACTATTATGGGGTTGAATACAAGCGAGGTGAGCAGCATACAGCCTATGAGCGTTGCGAGTAGCCTGCCGTAAGTGGCAAACACTTCAAGGCCACTCTCCGACACGGAACTGTAAACAAGTCCCATGATGCCAAAAGGTGCAAACTGGATAATCCAGCGTATGACCACGCTCACCACTTCTGATAGGTCGCTCACCACGCTGATGGTCTTTTCGCTTGCCTTGTGCTTGAGTGCAAGGCCTATGATGACCGCCCAGAAGAGTATGCCTATGTAGTTGGCGTTTGCCACGCACTGCACGGGATTGCCCGTAAGGTCTTTTGCCATGTTCATAAACACGTCGGCAAGACCGCCGGGCGCGCTGCCCTTGGACGTTTCGCTGAGTGCTATTTCCACTGGAAACGCAAAGCTCACCGCCACTGCCACCATTGCGGCCAGGAGAGTGGTGGCAAGGTAGAAGGTGATGACCGTGCGAAACCTTGCGCCGAGCCCTCCGCCTGCCTTGGCTATGGCCGCAGGCACAAGCACTGCCACAAGCACGGGTGCCATGGCCTTGAGCGCGCTCACGAATAGCGTGCCAAGGATGGCAATGAATGTCATTCCAGGAACGATGAGTCCCAATGTCACGCCTATGACAAGACCTATGAGTATTTTTGCCACGAGCGATGTCTTCTGCCAGAATGAGAGAATGGTCTGCATACTGTTATGATGTGTTTTTGTTTAGGGTTGATAAAATCGGTTTTTTCTTTGGGTTAAGGTGGGCTCTATAAGTTCCCGCCGTCAAAAGGGTTGGTAGTTATGGATTGACGTTTTGTCATCTTTAGGTTTCTTTTCTGTTCAAATCACAAGTCTCATCGGTCACGTAGCCCGCTACGCTCCCTCTTCAACATACAATATGACCTCGAAAATAGCTCCAAAATCAGACAAGGCGAATTTATAGAGCCCATCTTAATAGTTTGATGTCTTTGGCTTTTGTTGCTCAGGCTATTGCCGCCGCTGCGCGGAGCGTCTTTTGGTCGTTATAAAAGTGGCACTTTTCTTGTTCTAAAGCGTCACTCTGTCTGCATGGAGCGTCACTTTAGCAATATAAAAGTGCCGCTTTGCCGGTGCGATGCGCGTCCCTTGCTGTGTCGTCATGCCCGTTGTCAGTCAGAGCCCAAAAAGCCCCACACGATTCTATGACTTGCATAAATATCCTGTGAGGCTTTTCTTTTTTATTTATGTTCTTGCGTCACGACAGGCCCTTGTCTTTGCCCGGTCTTGTGCCGCAATGACAGTTGCCTTTTACTTGTTTTCAGAGTCGATAGCCTTGATTTTCTGGCGCACGAGTTCCAGATCGTCACGCAGTTTCTGCACCTTGCGGTTCATTTCGTCAATGAGCGAGTTGCCTTTCTTTGAGCTTACGTTGAGGAAACCGAGGTTGTTCTCGTAGGTCTGTATCTCCTGCTTGAGCTGTTCATAGCGTCTCATGAGACGGTTGCGCTCTCCGTCGAGAGTTTCTTCGCCACGCATTGCAAGGTTCTTGATGTTTGACTTGAAATCGTCGAGCCTGCGACGCTTTGAAGATATGTTGAGGTTCTTGTAAACAGCGT
>CAMGFM010000160.1 GCA_946055365.1 uncultured Prevotella sp.
GCTCACTCTTTCCATTCCCGTGGCAGCCAACATTGGCGGTATGGGTACGCCCATCGGCACCCCTCCCAATGCCATCGCACTCAAATATCTCAACGATCCCGACGGTCTTAATCTCGGCATAGGCTTTGGCGAGTGGATGACCTACATGTTCCCGCTCACTATCGTGCTTCTGCTCATAGGATGGGTGCTTCTGTTGAGGTTCTTCCCGTTCAAGAAGAAGACCATTGACCTTGAGATAGAGGGTGAGGTGACACACAACTGGCGCACAAATGTCGTGGCCATAACATTCCTTGCCACTGTGGCTCTGTGGATGCTCGACAAATGGACGGGCGTGGGAGCCAATACCGTTGCCATGGTGCCTATCGTGGTGTTCGCGTTTACCGGTGTCATTAAGGCACGCGACTTGCAGGAAATCAACTGGAGTGTTATATGGATGGTGGCAGGCGGCTTTGCGCTCGGACTTGCCCTTAACCAGTCAGGACTTGCTGAGAACGTCATCAAGAGCATACCTTTCGGCAACTGGTCACCCGTGGTGATACTCGTGGCCTCGGGCTTGATATGCTACATACTCTCCAACTTCATCTCCAACACTGCCACGGCCGCATTGCTTGTGCCTATTCTCGCCGTGGTGTGCAAGGGAATGGGAGACAGCCTCTCCGCTATTGGCGGCACGCCTACCGTGCTGATAGGAATTGCCGTGGCGGCATCTGTGGCAATGTCGTTGCCCATCTCCACGCCACCTAACGCCATCGCTCACTCTACGCGTCTCGTAAGGCAGAACGAGATGATGAAAATAGGCGTGACAATGGGCGTGATAGGCATAACGCTGGGATATGTGCTGCTGTTAGTGATAGGTGAGCTGGGCGTGTTCGACAGATAAGACGGGCAAAAGAGGCTCTTTGTCAATAGTAAAGCGGCATTTTGACGATACTAAAGCGGCACTTTGGCATAGGTAAAGTGCCGCTTAAAAAATATGCGGTGAGGGCGTGCCGACAGTGACACGCCCTCTTTTTTATTCAGACATTAAAGCAATGACATCAGACAATGAAACGCTGAGTGCCGTGGCCCTCAGCTGCATCAACAACCATTGCGCCGCTGTATGGAAAAGGCTTTACGGCACATACGGGTCTGCCACAGCCATCATTGAGCATAGGCATGAGGTCATGTCAATGCCCAATGGCATACCCTCAAGCGTGGCAGAAGGACTGAGGGATGTGGAGGCTGCGCTTGACCATGCGCACAAGGTGATGGAGTTTGGCCGCACCCACAAGATAAGTACCTTGCTGCTCAACGACGCAGACTATCCTTTGCGGCTTGCCGCCTGCGATGATGCGCCCCTTGTGTTGTTTTACAGAGGCACGGCACAGCTCAATCAGGCCAAGGTCATATCCGTTGTAGGCACGCGCGAGTGTACTGCATACGGCAAGGACATGCTGAGACGCTTCATTAGAGAGCTGCATGAGCTGTGTCCGCAGGTGCTGGTGGTGAGCGGTCTTGCTTATGGCATAGATGTCAATGCCCACAGATATGCCCTTGAGGAGGGCTATGATACCGTAGGGGTGCTTGCCCACGGGCTTGACACCATCTATCCCGCGTCGCATCGTCAGGTTGCGGCACAAATGGTGTTGCATGGCGGACTGCTGACGGAGTATGTCATGGGCCAGAAGATAGACAAGTACAGCTTTTTGCGCCGCAACCGCATCGTGGCAGGCATTTCCGACGCTACGATAATAGTGGAGAGCCGCATACGTGGAGGCGGCATGAAGACAGTGGAGCTCGCCAACGGCTATGGCCGCCGCGTGTTTGCCTTTCCTGGCTATGCCACACAGGCGTGCAGCGAGGGATGCAACAGTCTCATACATGATGGCCGCGCCACTATACTGCTGTCTGCGGAGAGCTTCGTGAAAGATATGGGTTGGAATGTGGCATGCGAGCCTGTCTCTTCGGGCAAGAGCGGCGGCGAGGGCCAGCTTTTTCAGGAGCTGACAGACAATGAGGCCAAGGTGGCAGACCTGCTCTATGCCGACAACGACAAGACTGTGGATGCCATATCTGATGCTTGCGCAATGTCTGTCATGGATGTGTCGTGCGCACTGTTCACTTTGGAGATGAAAGGTCTGGTGAGGTCTATGTCAGGCAACGTGTGGCATCTTCTGAACAGTTGATGCCGATGAGGCTTGGCGGCCATGTCGGCACGGGTGTCACGTGTGTTGTCGTCAGTAATTGCCGGCGTGGGGGCGGTCTGGCATGGTATAAAATAAGGATATAGCCCCTTCAGATGATAATACTAAAAATAAAATATTCAGGATATGTGGTTATTAATGGCTTTTTGCTCGGCATTGTTCTTGGGCTTTTATGATGTGTTCAAGAAAATCGCGCTCACGGGAAACGCTGTGTTGCCCGTTCTTTTCATGAACACGATGATATGCTCTCTTCTTTTCCTGCCTTTCATCCTGCTCTCGTCACACACAGACGTTCTGACAGGCACTGCTTTTTATGTGCCGCCGAGCGGATGGGCGCAGCATGGCTACATTATAGTCAAGAGTGTGATAGTGCTGTCGTCGTGGGTGTGTGGCTATGTCGCCATGAAGCATCTGCCCATCACCATTGTGGGGCCGGTCAATGCCACACGTCCCGTGCTGGTGCTTATAGGGGCCATGCTCGTGTTTGGCGAGCGTCTCAATGCATGGCAGTGGGCGGGAGTGTCGCTTGCGGTGCTGTCCTTTTATCTGCTCAGTGTGAGCAGCAAGAAAGAGGGTGTCGACTTCAGACACAACGCATGGGTGGTGTTTCTTGGTCTTGCCGCTCTGCTCGGTGCTGTCAGCGGACTCTACGACCGCTGGCTGATGGCTGGCGAGGAGCATGGCGGGGCAGGCATGGACAGGATGGTGGTGCAGAGCTGGTATAATGTCTACCAGTCGCTGTTTATGGGGCTGACGCTGCTGATTATGTGGTGGCGCACGATGAGCAAGGATGCTGCCAAGTTTACATGGCGATGGAGCATACTCTTCATAAGCCTCTTTCTGAGCATTGCCGATTTCATCTATTTCTACACACTCACCCTGCCGGGCGTGATGATAAGCATCGTGTCGCTGGTAAGGCGCAGCAGTGTGGTGGTGAGTTTTGTGTGTGGCGCGTTAGTGTTCAAGGATAAAAACCTTACATCCAAAGCCGTGGACCTGTTGTTGATAATACTTGGCATGATATGTCTCTATCTGGGACTGTGATTTTGAACGCCTATTTAGATTTTTTACAACTGCCATTTCTCCAATTCAATATAAAATCGTAACTTTGTGGGCAGCTTTGCTGGCGGCTTTTGGCGCGTGATGCGACGTGTGGAGGCCTCGGGCAAACGATACAGACACATATATATAATAAATTTATGGCACGAAATATTTTCAAAGGACTGGGTACAGCGTTGATAACACCGTTCACGGCCAATGGCGACGTGGACTACAAGGCGATAACGCGTCTTGTGGAATATCAAATACAAAACGGAGCTGACTTCCTTTGCATACTTGCGACAACCGGAGAAACACCATGCCTTTCGGCAGAAGAAAAGGACACGATAAAGCGACTCGTCATAGACATCAACCGCGGCAGGCTGCCCATACTTATGGGCTGTGGCGGCAACAACACCCACGCTGTGGTCGACGAACTGCGCACGGCAGACTTCAGGGGCATAGACGGAGTGTTGAGCGTGTGTCCTTATTACAACAAACCCTCGCAGGAAGGACTCTACCGGCACTTCAGGATGATAGCCGAGAACAGTCCACTGCCAGTGGTGCTGTATAACGTGCCTGGACGCACGGGCATCAACATGAAGTCGGCCACTACGGTGAGACTCGCAAACGACTGCGACAATATCATTGCCATAAAGGAGGCGAGCGGAAGCCTTGAACAGGTGGACGAGATTATCAAGAACAAGCCGGCGAGGTTTGACGTGATAAGCGGCGACGACGCGCTGACATTCTCCATGGTGGCGAGCGGTGCCGCAGGCAGCATCTCCGTTATAGGCAATGCGTTGCCCAAGGAGGTGTCACGCATGATACGCCTGGAGTTTAATGGCGAGTATGAGGCGGCAAGAGTGATACACCACAGGTTTACCGAACTCTATTCGCTGCTGTTTGTCGACGGCAATCCTGCCGGAGTCAAGGCCCTACTGCATGAGATGGGCTTCATAGAGAATGTGTTGCG
>CAMGFM010000161.1 GCA_946055365.1 uncultured Prevotella sp.
GTGGGCATGGTCATGTCGCTGTGTCGCTGTCGGTGTCTGTCGTTGCGGCATTGCGTCTTGCAAGGAATACCAAGTTACGCAAATAGCTGATGAAAAAGTTGTGACATGAAAATATTTTTTCAAAAAAAACGCTTGATTAATATCATTAATTTACCATTTTTCAATATATTTGCAATTACATAATCATTGTGTAATGATGTGCAACTACCTAAAAACAGTCTATATGAAACATAATTCATTGATATTTACGCTATTCTTTGTCATCGTCTCGCAAATTGCCTGTGCCACAAGCCCCGTGTCACAGCTGTTGGAGCGTATAGACAAGGGTGCTTCACGCAAGTTTGTCCTTGAGTTGGACGACAGCGGAGGGCTCGACTATTTTGAGCTTTCCACCGACAGGAGCGGCAAGATAAGAGTCAGGGGCAACAACAATGTGAGTCTTGCCACGGGTGTTAACTGGTATTTGAAATATTATGCCAATATCCATCTCTCGTGGAACTGCATGAAGGTAGCCCTGCCTGAGCGTCTTCCTGCCGTGACGCAGAGTGAGCGTCATGTCACTGACATTGCCCACAGGTATTATCTCAATTACTGCACGCTGTCCTATTCCATGGCGTTTTGGGACTGGCAGCGTTGGGAGCAGGAGATTGACTGGATGGCCCTGCACGGCATCAATCTGTGTCTTGACACCGTAGGCTCTGACGTGGTGTGGCGCAATGTGCTGATGAAACTCGGCTACACGAGGGCTGAGGTGGAGGACTTTGTTGCCGGGCCTGCCTTTCAGGCGTGGTGGCTTATGGGCAACATACAGGCGTGGGGCGGTCCTAACAGCGATGCGTGGTATGACAGGCAGTTGCAGTTGCAGAGGCGCATCATGAAGCGCATGAAAGAGTTGGACATTAACCCCTGTCTGCCTGGCTATTCGGGCATGGTGCCAAACGATGCAGCCAAGAGACTGGGCCTTGATGTCAGCGACCCCGGGCTGTGGTGCGACTACAGGCGTCCAGCCTTTCTCCTGCCCACAGACAAGAGGTTCTCTGAGATAGCGTCGCTCTATTATGGTGAGCAGAAGCGGCTGTTTGGCGTGGCGCAATATTATTCCATGGACCCTTTTCATGAGGGTGGCAGCGTGGAAGGTGTTGATCTCAATGCTGCGGGCTCAGCCATAATGAGAGAGATGAAGCGTGTCAACCCCGATGCGGTGTGGGTGGCGCAGGGGTGGCAGTCATGTCCGCATCCCAAGATGATAGAGGGGCTGCGTCACGGCGACTTGCTCGTGTTGGATCTCTGGTCGGAATGTATGCCGCAGTGGGGATGCGAAAATTCAGGATGGTACAGGAAAGACGGATATGGCGGCCACGACTGGGCCTACTGCATGTTGCTCAACTATGGCGGCAACGTTGGGCTGTATGGCAAGATGCGTCATGTGGAGGAGTCCTATTATGAGGCGCGTGCCTCGCGGTTTGCCTCTTCGCTCAAGGGCGTTGGGCTCACGATGGAGGGCATTGAGAACAATCCTGTCATGTATGAGCTGCTAAGCGAATTGCCTTGGCGTGAGCAGTCTTTTGACATTGACCGATGGCTTGAGAGCTATGTGCGTATGCGCTATGGCGACATGCAGGCACGTTATGGCGAGGCTGTCTTCCAGAAGACGCTGGAGGCATGGAGGCTTCTTGCGCGCAGTGTCTATGGATGCCCTCGTGAGGTTGTTCAGCAGGGATGTCACGAGTCGATACTCTGCGCTCGCCCGTCGCTCGATGTGACACAGGTGTCCACATGGTCGGGCATGACCGACTATTATAACTATGAGGATGTTGTCAGTGCCGCCCGCCTGCTGCTGGAGGTGGCAGAGGCGACAGAGCCGTGCGACAATTTCAGGTATGACATGGTGGATGTGGTCAGGCAAGCCATCGCCGAGCAGGCGCGCAGAGACTATCGCAGGGTGGTGCAGGCCTACAGGCTCAGAGACGAGGCCATGCTTGAGCATGCCACGGGGCGTTTCCTTGAAATATTAGACAGTCAGGAACGTCTCCTCTCCTCAATGCCGCAGTTTATGTTGGGCCCATGGCTCCAGAGAGCGAAGTCTGCTGCCACAAACGATGCAGAGAGCAGGCATTATGAATGGAACGCGCGTGTGCAGATAACCACGTGGGGCGGTCGCGCCGCATCAGAGACAGGCGGTCTGCACGACTATGCCCATAAGGAGTGGAGCGGCATGCTCAGGGATGTCTACCGTCCGCGATGGGAGGTGTTCTTTAGCTCGTTAAGGGCAAACCTTGCAGCCAACAGAGGCCGGTGTGTGCTGCCGCAGCTGGGGCAGGCCGACTATTATGCCATGGACGAGGCATGGACAAAGGCCCACGCCTGCTATCCGTGTGAGCCTCAGGGCGATGCCGTGGAATATGCCCGCAAGGCTTTTGATGACGTGTTCGGCAAGTGAAATGCCCAGTTGCAAAGGCTTCCGAGAGCGCATTTGGCAGGTGAAAATTACTGAGTCGAGGTGTTCATGCGTTTTTTCTGTCGCAGACAGTCCTTTTTTCTCGGTAAACGTCATGCACTGTCATGCAGCGTCGCGCATATAACAGGGCAGCGTCTGCACATAACATTAAGGAACAGCACATGCGACACTATGGCATTGTGCATACAGTGTTACACATATAAATAAATATAATAATGTCAACAACCGTCAATAGGCCGCCGTCCGCCACTCCGTCACAGGCAGGAGTGCGCCCCAATGTCTTCAGGCGCATACTCAACTTCTATGTAGAGGGTTTTCGTGAAATGCGTGTCGGCAAGATACTGTGGGCAGTCATCTTGGTAAAGCTCTTCATAATATTCTTTGTGCTAAAGCTGTTCTTCTTTCCAGATGTGGTGAGGCAGAAAGCAAAGGACGGAGACCGTGCCGGGGTGGTGGCAAAGGAGCTTGTAGGGCGACAACAGCCATGAGCGGCTCAGGTAGGCAGACTCAAGGCTTGCCATATAGCGTGTGAGGTCACTACGGCAGTGTGGCTTTAGAGCGCAAGACACTCATTGCCATGTAGCTTGATGCTGTGTTTGTGCGTCTATAACGTTAGTAGACAAACATAAAATGGGCTTACATGTGACAGAAGCAGTTGCCCCTGTGTGCATGAACGGGTGACCCACGCGTCTGCAAGGCATCCTATGGCGACCGCAAAGCGACTTTTTCATGATTGCAAAGTGACTTTAATGACCGCAAAGTGACTTTTTCATGACCGCAAAGTGGCTCTTTAATGATCGCAAAGTGGCTCTTTAGTGACCGCAAAGCGGCTCTTTTGTGAAAAATACAGAGTACATAACAATAATAATCAACTTTGACAGAATCATGTAACTTAAATATCTAAACATTATGAACCATTTATTGACCATTGACCCGTCGCTTATCGACTGGTCAAGAGCACAGTTTGCTCTGACAGCCATCTATCACTGGCTGTTTGTTCCCCTCACGTTAGGCTTGGCGTTGATTATGGGAATCATGGAGACATGCTATTACCGCACCGGCAAGCAGTTTTGGAAAGACGTGGCCATATTCTGGCAGCGTTTATTTGGTGTAAATTTTGCCATGGGTGTGGCCACAGGCATCATCCTTGAGTTTGAGTTTGGCACAAACTGGAGTAACTATTCCTGGTTTGTGGGCGACATCTTCGGCGCGCCCTTAGCAGTGGAAGGCATTGTGGCTTTCTTCATGGAAAGCACGTTTGTTGCGGTGATGTTCTTTGGATGGAAGAAAGTGTCACGCGGCTTTCACCTTGCGTCCACATGGCTCACGGGCCTCGGCGCAACCATCTCAGCGTGGTGGATACTTGTGGCAAACGCATGGATGCAATACCCTGTAGGGTGTGAGTTTAACCCCGACACCGTGCGCAATGAGATGACCTCCTTTGCCGAGGTGGCACTCTCGCCCTTTGCCATAGACAAGTTCTGCCACACCGTCACCTCCTCATGGATTGTGGGAGCGGTGTTTGTGACTGCTGTCAGCTGCTGGTATCTGCTCAAGAATAGAGAGAAGGAGCTGGCTCTTGCCAGCATAAAAATCTCAAGCATCGTTGGTCTCGTTGCATCGTTCCTTGCCTTGGGTACAGGAGACTTCTCTGCGGTCAAGGTGGGCGAGACACAGCCCATGAAACTCGCTGCCATGGAGGCTCTCTAT
>CAMGFM010000162.1 GCA_946055365.1 uncultured Prevotella sp.
GCTGCACACGGCTCATGCCCATCTCCTCGCCAATGCGCTCAACGTTGAAGTCGGCGTCATGCAAGTTCTGTTGCAGGATAGTGCGGAAACGGTCGAGAAACGGGCTATTCTCGCTGTCGGCCATGCCCGAAGGCGCCACCACGTCTTTAGCCACCTCCTCGTTCACCTGCAACTTGGCTATATAGAATCTGTAAGCCACCAATGCCAGCGTGATGATTATGATGATGACGATGACGCACACCACGATAATCTTACGCTGAAGGTTGACCTGCGAGAAATAAGTGTCGAGCTTGGCATAGACAGTCTCAAGGTCAGAGCTTGAGCGTTGCAGTTCCTTGTCCTGAAGTAGCAGCAAGTCGGCATTGGTCTTGTCCACTATTGCCGACTGCAACAAGTTGACGCGCTCATATTGCTCTCCCTGAAGAATCCTGAGAGCCAGACGCATCAGCCCAACGCCCTGCGTGGGATAGATGTATGTGGCAACAAGATGACCTTTCTTTACGGCCTCGACACCGCCGCCTGGCGATGGCAGGGCGTCAACTCCATAATATTTTATGTTGTCCATGCCATGCGACAATGCCACCTTGCGCGCCCCGAGGGCGAGACGGTCGTTATGGCCAAAGACACAGTCGATGTGGGTCTCACGTGTCAGCACCTCAGTCATGGCCTTCTCGCCACTCTCCTGGGTCCAGTCGCCAAGCTCAGACGAGACAAGCCTTATTCGGGGAAACTCCGCAACGGCATCTACAAAGCCGCGGTGACGCTCAATGGCCGCCGAAGAGCCTTTCAGGCCGGTAATCTCCACGAGCGTGCCGCTTCCGCCCATCTGCGTGGCGATGAGCCTGCCCATGGTGTTGCCCACGAGATAGTTGTCGGCACCCATGAAAGCGGTGTACTTGTCGCTGCTGGTCTTGCGGTCGAAGAGTATGACGGGTATGCCGCAGTCATAGGCACTGTCGATGATTGACGTGAGCCTCACCGCCGAGTTGGGAGCCACTACGAGCAGGTCAACCCTCTCGTCAATGAAGTGGCGTATCTGCCCTATCTGCTTCTGGTCGTCATCTTCGGCAGAGAGAAACTCAAGCTCCACGTTGTCACTCACATATCCGCCAATGACAAGCTCGCGGTTGAGCTTGTCACGCCATATATCCTCTGAACACTGAGACACGCCAATGCGCCATTTCTTCTGCTTATCGGCACACCCGACTAACATTATGGCAGCAATGAACAGCAACACTACCTTTTTCATTGTCTTTAGTTATGTTTATGGTTAATACAAAAAAAATCAGGACAAGCCATTCACACGTGAACCGACCTTGCCTCATGCAGCCAAACACCCCATTTACAGCTTCGGCAACGTGCATAAATGCGCCATAGACTCAGTTCATTCAGATGTGACAAAGGGCCATGTTCTCCCGTGTTTCGTCACATCTCCACATTATTGACTGCATGAAAGATGTAATACGCAGTGACAAAGACAGTGCAAACCATGCGCAATGAAACTTGTTTCGATTGACGAGGCGCAGCCTATCTGTGGGCAAAGATACAACAAATTATTTGATTTAACAGAATATAGAGTGCTTCTTTTCCTGCAAGACCATGACAATACACATAAAAGCATGACAGTGCCGACAATCTTTCTGCAATAGATGTGTCACCACGGCATGTCTTGCGTCGGCAAAAGTGGCTCTCTGTACATGAAAAGTGCCACTTGACAAACGGAAAGTGGCACTTGACAAACCAAAAAGTGGCACTTTTGCAAATGCAAAAGTGCCACTTTATTGGTGCAACGACCGCGTGTAGCGGAGCATCCCCCACTCATGCGCTCTCAATAGGCCTCCCTATACTTGCCCTCTTCCTTGTCCTGAAGCATGGAGAGATAGCTCTGATAGCGTGAAGCAGCAATATAATGCTCCTCCACGGCCTTTAGCACGGCACAGCCCGGCTCATGGGTGTGCGTGCAGTTGTTGAAACGGCATTTCTTGGAGTAATGGAATATGTCCTTGAAATAGCTTGTAAGCTCCTCGGGCTCCATGTCAAACGTGCCGAAGCCCTTGATGCCCGGCGTGTCGATGATGTAGCCGCCCTCGGGCAGCTGAAGCATCTCCGAGAAGGTCGTCGTGTGCATGCCCGTGTTGTGCGCGTCGCTTATCTCTGCCGTCCTGAGATTGGCCCCGGGCAGCAGGCAGTTGACAAACGTTGACTTGCCCACGCCGCTATGGCCGCTGAGCAGGGTGATTTTGTCCTTTAGCAGAGGCCTCACAACGTCCATGCCCTGCCCTACGGTGGCAGATATGGCCACACACCGATAGCCCACTGTCTCGTAGAGGGTCATCATCATGTCCTGATAGTGCCTTTCCTCGTCGGAGAGTATGTCGGTCTTGTTGAACAACAGCACTGTCGGCACACTGTAAGCCTCTGCAGTGGCAAGGAAACGGTCGATGAAGATGGTGCTTGTCTGCGGAAAATTGACCGTGACAATGAGAAACGCCTGATCCACATTGGCCGCTATGATGTGGCTCTGCTTGCTGAGGTTCTGCGACTTGCGTATGATATAGTTGCGTCTGTCGCAAATGGACGTGATGAACGCCGTGCCCTCCTTGTTGCACACGATGTCTACGATGTCGCCCACGGCCACGGGATTGGTGCTTCTGATGCCCTTGAGCCTGAAGTTGCCCTTTATCTTGCAGTCCACCGTGCCGCCCTCGTCAGTGCGCACAGTATACCAGCTGCCAGTGTTCTTTATTACTAAGCCACGCATTTAGACGGTCATGATTTCCTTGGTCTTGGCAGCCAGCAGCTCGTCTACTTTCTTTATGTATTTGTCGTGTATCTTCTGCAGGTCGGCCTCTGCGTCCTTTTCGTTGTCCTCCGAGAGTCCGTCCTTGATGGCTTTCTTGAGCTTGTCCTTGGTGTCTTGCCTTGCGTTTCTCACCTCCACCTTGGTGCGCTCGCCTATTTTGTTGCACTGCTTCACGAGTTCCTTGCGTCTTTCCTCAGTGGGCTGCGGTATGCCGAGCCTTATTATCTCGCCGTTGTTCTCTGGAGTGATGCCCACGTCGCTGTCCATGATGGCCCTTTCGATGTCTCTTATCTGTTTCTTGTCATAGGGCTTGATGGCAATGGTGCGTGCGTCGGGCGTGGTGACATTGGCCACCTGGTTGAGAGATACCATGCTGCCCCACGAGTTCACGCGCACGCCGCTGAGCATGGCCACATTGGCACGTCCGGCTCTCACTCTTGCAAGCTGCTCGTCAAGATACATGGCAGCCATCTCCATGCGCTCTTCGGCAGCGTTCAATGTTTCTTTTACGTCTATCATAAATGTTTGGTTTTAAGTTTCAGTATAACTTCTGCAAATTTAATGAAAATATCGCATAAATCCCCAAGAAAAGCATGGAGATTTATGCGATAGCTCCTATAAACGCTCATTGTCATGCCCCAAGGGCTATGGTCATGCCGTGCCGCCAGCCCTTTGCATCTCCTGTGCCACGACATTGGTAAGCTCCACAAACTGCTGCACGCTGAGCTGCTCGGGCCTTTTGGTCATTATGTCCTGCGCAAAGAAATCCTGCGAAGCCCCACCGCCAGCAAAGAGCTGCCTCAGGCTCACCCTTAGCATCTTGCGCCTCTGGTTGAATACAGTCTTGACCACACGCTTGAAGAGCTTCTCGTCGCATCCGAGACTCTCCACACTGTTGCGTGTCATGCGTATGACAGCACTCTTGACCTTTGGCGGCGGGTTGAACACTGTCTCGTCCACGGTAAACAGGTATTCCACGTCATACCATGCCTGCACCAGCACCGAGAGTATGCCATAGGCCTTGCAGCCAGGCGCAGACGCCATCCTCAATGCCACCTCACGCTGTATCATGCCCGTGCAGCAGGGTATGAGATGGCGGTTGTCGAGCATCTTGAAGAATATCTGCGACGAGATGTCATAGGGATAGTTGCCCGTAAGCACAAAAGGCTTTCCGTCAAACACGCCCTCGAGGTCCATGCGCAGGAAGTCGTCGCCGATGATGTTGTCCATGAGCTTGGGAAACCTCTCGTTGAGATAGGCCACCGCCTCCCTGTCAATCTCCACAGCCTTGACGTGCCTGGGCTTAGTGA
>CAMGFM010000163.1 GCA_946055365.1 uncultured Prevotella sp.
CATCGAAAGGGTCTGGGGTGGGGTGTTCCTCGTTTTATTTCTTATAGTGCTTGTCGTAGAATTTCTTTTTCACGACAACACATGGGAATGTCTTTTTGCGTATCTGCACTTCGAGGGCAGTGCCGAGCTTCGCATAGGCTATGTCTACGAGTGCCATGCACACGCTCTTGTCGGTGGAGATGGTGTGATAGCCCGTTGTCACTTCGCCCACCACGTTGCCGTCTGCCAGTATCTTGTAGCCGTGACGCGGTATGGCCTTGTCGCTAAGCTCAAGTCCCACGATTTTCTTTGCCACGCCGTTGGCTTTCTGCTCTGCGAGAGCCTCCTTGCCGATGAACTCGGGCTTGTCGAGCTTGCAGAACATGCCGAGACCTGCCATGATGGGAGATATGTCGTCGGAGAGTTCGTCGCCATAGAGCGGCAGGCCCACCTCAAAGCGCAGGGTGTCGCGGCATCCGAGGCCGCAAGGCTTGCATCTGCCAGAGGCAAGCAGCTTGTCCCAAAGCTCATTGATGAAAGCGTGTGACGCATATATCTCAAAACCGTCCTCGCCGGTGTAGCCTGTGCGGCTCACGAAGACCGTCTCGCCGTTGGTGTCTATGGTCTTGGATGTGTAGAATACAAGTTCTTTGCACTCCAGGCCCGTTACCTCCTCCACAACCTGCTCTGCCTCGGGACCCTGCACGGCAAGCTGTCCGTAGTAGTCTGAACAATGGCAGAACTCAACGTCATAGCCCTCAAGGTGCTGCTGCATCCATGCCACGTCCTTGTCGATGTTGGCGGCGTTGATGACGAGGAAGAAGTCGTTGTCGCCCATCTTATAAACCAGCAGGTCGTCAACTGTGCCACCGTTCTCATGACACATCATGCCATAGAATATCTTTCCTGCGGGTGCGCCAGTGACATCGTTGGTGAAAATGTGGTTGACATAACGCTCGGCATCGGGTCCCTTGACCGTCACCTCGCCCATGTGAGACACGTCAAACACGCCGCAGTGCTGTCTCACGGCATTATGCTCGTCGGTAATGTTTGAATACTGTATGGGCATGATAAATCCGCCGAAAGGCTGCATGAGTGCGCCGAGTGCCACGTGCTTGTCATAGAGACATGTTTTCTTTTCCATAGGTGTTGATAGCTTTATATTGTTTGTATGATTTTGTCATTTAGTGAGCAGTTCTATGAAGTCCTCTCTCTTGAGGTTGAGTATGATGTCGTCCAGGCGGTCGGGCAGGGCCTTGTCGATGGTCTCTCTGTCGAGCCTGCGGTTTTTCAGGGCGTTCACAATACCCTTGCCTATGTCGCCCACGAGGAAGAAGTCGCCCATGACGTTGATGTCCTTGATGACATCGTTCTTCATTTCGAGCCTTATCTCAAAGTCTCCCGTCCCCTCTATGCGCCCCCTCTTTGTTATGTTGTATCGCGGGTTGTTGCCATAGATAAATTCGGTGGTGAGATATTCCTTTTCGATCTCCTCGATGTGGGCTATGGCCTGCGCGTCAAGCGTTATCTCGCTGTCGCAGATGTTTTCCCTGACAAAGAGCTTGAAGTCCTCGATGTCCATGGTGATGTGTTCCTTGAGCGTAGTCACGTGCTGCCTCACGCTCTGTATGCCTTTGCTGAGGAGTTTTGCGTCGTTGGGAGTGATTGCGCCCACCATGTTTTTCATGTCTGTGGAGTAGAGCATGGTGCCGTGCACTATGCTTCTGCCGGGTATGTGATAGAAGGCGTTGCCCGACACTTTTCTCTCGCCAATCATCACGTCGTTGCGTCCGCTTGCGCTTGCGTCGATGCCGAGCTTGCGCAGTGTCTGCACCACCATGTCGATATAGCGCGCGAAAGTGAGGTTGACGTTGTCGTCGGGTGTGATGTATGAAAACATTATGTTGTCCATGTCGGCATAGACGCAGCCTCCGCCGCTCTTACGGCGGTAGGTGTTGATGCCGTGTGCCTTGCAGTAATCGAGATTTACCTCGTTTTCTATCAGCTGGTTTCGCCCGAATATCACCGTAGGCTCCACCTGCCACATGAAGAAATAGTCTTGAGCGTCAAGTCGGCGTGCCACATACTCCTCCATGGCGAGGTAGAATGTGAGTCGTCGTGTCGTTGTGTCAGATAATGCTACGTATATCATCACGAAAGTATTTTTGTTTAGGTCGTTTCTTGGGTGTAAAGGTGTCAATATGACAGCTTTATTAAGTGTGCTCTGTGCGGAATACGGTTGCAAACTTACAAAAAATAAATGTAAAGTGTGGTTTTTTGAACAGGAATATTTGTTTTAATAATGTTAAAAAGCATAATCCAGTTTTGTACGCCCCTTGTTGTCATGTGCCGCGGGCTGTGTGTGTTGTCGGCAAGCGGGCCGTGTGAGCGTGTGACGGCCACGTCCGCTTGCCGTGTAGTGTGTTGTGGAGGTGTGCATGTCATGCCATTTCCGACAGCTCGAGCCATCTCATGCCTTTCTCGTCGAGCAGGCTGTCTATCTGTGGCAGCCTCACGCTCATCCTCGTTATCTCCTCCACTGTGAGAGATGCCCCGCAGAGAGCCTCCTCTATGTCTTTCTTCTCCTTCTCGAGCTGTTCTATTTCTTTTTCGAGCCGTTCCATCTCCGTTTTCTCGCGGTAGGTGAGCTTGCGTTTAGAGTCGTTGCGCCATTCTTTTTTTCTCTTTCTGTCGTCATCCTTGTCATTGGCCTTGCCATCGTCCTTTGCTGAGGCAGGCAGTAGCGACTCCCATTCGCGGTATTGTGTGTAGTTGCCAGGAAAATCCTTGATGTCGCCGTTGCCGTTGAACACAAGCAGGTGGTCGACAATCTTGTCCATGAAAAAGCGGTCGTGTGACACGATGATGACGCAGCCCGGGAAGTCTTGCAGATATTCCTCCAGCACCTCCAGCGTCTGTATGTCGAGGTCGTTGGTAGGCTCGTCAAGCACAAGGAAGTTGGGGTTTTTCATCAGCACCGTACACAGATAGAGCTTGCGCCTTTCGCCGCCGCTGAGCTTGTAGACATAGTCATACTGCTGTTCTGGGGTGAAGAGGAAGTGTTGCAGCAGTTGTGATGCCGTGATGTGCTTGCCGCCGCCATAGTCTATGTAGTCGGCGATGGCCGAAATGACATCTATCACACGCTCCTGTTCGTTGAACTTGAGTCCTTCCTGCGAGAAATAGCCGAAGCTGACGGTGTCGCCGATGTCAAACTTGCCGCTGTCGGGTCTTACTTCGCCGAGCAGCAGTTTTATGAACGTTGATTTGCCCGTGCCGTTGTCGCCCACGATGCCCATCTTCTCAAACCTGCGGAAGTTGTAGTAGAAGTTCTTGAGTATGACCTTGTCGTCAAAGGCCTTTGACACGTACTGACACTCGAATATCTTTGAGCCTATATACACGTTCTTTGACTTCAGTCGCATCTGTCGCTCCTCTATCCGTTGCATGGCCTTGCTCTCGAGCGCGTAGAAAGCCTCCTCTCTGTATCTTGCCTTGTGGCCTCTCGCCTGCGGCTGCCGTCTCATCCATTCGAGTTCGCGCCTGTAGAGGTTGTTTGCGCGCTCTATCTCAGCCCTCGTGTTGTCTATCCGCTCCTGCCTTTTCTCCATGAAATAGCTGAAATTGCCCTTGTAGGTGTACATGGAGTGGTTGTCGAGCTCGAGAATGACGTTGCAAACGCGGTCGAGAAAATACCTGTCGTGGGTGACCATGAGCAGTGTCTTGTTGCCGCGGGAGAGATAGCCCTCAAGCCACTCTATCATCTGCAGGTCCAGATGGTTGGTAGGCTCGTCGAGTATCAGCAGGTCGGGTTCGGTAATAAGCACGTTGGCGAGTGCCACGCGCTTCTGCTGTCCGCCGCTCAGCTGTCCCATGGGCTGGTTGAGGTCGCTTATCTTGAGCTGTGTCAGCACCTGCTTGGCCTTGACCACCATGTCGGGGTTGCCCTTGTGGTTGAAACATGCGTCAAGCACGCTCTCCTCGGGGTCGAAGTGTGGAGTCTGTTCCAGAAAGCCTATCTTCAGGTCGCGCTTATATGTGATGTTGCCAGAGTCTTGGCTTTCCTTTCCTGCCACGATAGAGAGCAGTGTTGACTTGCCGATGCCGTTTTTGGCTAT
>CAMGFM010000164.1 GCA_946055365.1 uncultured Prevotella sp.
ACTACCTTGCCATAAAGAAACGGTGCATAGCCATTGCCAAAGCCCGCAAAGTCTGCAACATGGCAGTATGTACTCTCCTCGAACAGCAATCCGTAAAACATGCAGTCAATGAGATTGCCTGCAGCCCCTGCCAGTATCACCGACAGGCACAACACAAAGCCCAAGGTAAACAGTTTGCGCCTCACAATCCTGCACAACAGCCATCCTATGGCGGTAATGGCCACAAGACGGAACAGGCTCAGCACAACCTTATTGATAAAGGTCATGCCGTAAGCCATTCCGTTGTTTTCCACAAAGTCGATATAAAACCAGTCGGTCACACGGATTGCCTCGCCAAGTGCCATGCCAGTCTTCACCTCAATCTTTATCACCTGATCAATGACGATCAGCATGACCACCACAGCCGCTGCAATCCATCCATAATGCTTTCTGTCTATATTCATTATTTCTTACGCGCGTTTTTTGAGGCAACGCTGAGGGTGGCATGAGGCACCACGCGCAGCCGCTCTTTGGGGATCAGCTCACCAGTCATGCGGTCTATGCCGTATGTCTTGTTTTCTATTCTCACGAGAGCAGCCTCAAGACCAGCCACAAACTTCTGCTGCCTGCTGGCCATCTGTGCCATTTCCTCCCTTGACTGTGCCGTGCTGCCCTCCTCCAGAGCCTTGTAGGTGGGCGAAGTGTCGTCCACGCCATTATCGTCATTGTTGGAGAGCTGCCTGAGCATGGCGTTGAGGCTTTGCCGCGCCACACTCAGCTTTTCGTTGATAATCTCTCTGAACTCCTGGAGTTCTTCATCCGAGTAACGTGTTTTTTCTGTCATAGTAGTATGGTTTTGATTAATCAGGCTCATTCTGCCGTTTTTCACGGCTGATTGCTCCGTTTTTCACGGCTCAATCAGCCATGTTCTACCGGCTCATTTCGACACCTTTTCTATATATATGTGTGCTTTGAAACCGTCAAACTCAATGTCAGCTCCGTCATTGTCGGCCACGATGATGTCAGTGGCAAGAACCTGCGACTTGATATAGTCGGCAAATCCCTTGACAGCCCTTACAATCTTGTCCTTTGGCGACACCGTCAGCACAATTCTGTCTGTTATCTCCAGCCCGTTGTCCTTGCGCATGTTCTGAACACGCGACACAAGTTCGCGCGCCATGCCCTCGTCGAGCAGAGCCTCAGTCAGCTCCACCTCAAGAGCCACCGTGAGGTTGCCCTCGTTGCTCACGAGCCATCCCGGGATGTCCTCAGATATTATCTCCACGTCGGCTGCCTCCACCGTAACGGTCTGTCCGTCGGCATCAAGTGCGATGTGTCCGCAGTCCTCAAGCTGCTGTATCTGCGTCTGGTCAAGAGCTGCCACGGCAGCGGCCACAGCCTTCATGAGCTTGCCATACTTCTTGCCCATGGTGCGGAAGTTGCACTTCACTTTCTTGACCAATACGCCCGCTCCCTCCATAAATGAGAGTTCCTTGACGTTCACTTCGCCGAGTATAAGATCCTTTACCGACTCTATGCGGTCGCGCTGCGTCTCGCCCGTTGCCGGTATCATGATAGCCTGCAGCGGCTGTCTCACAGCTATGTTGACCTTCTTTCTGAGCGCATGCACCATAGAGGTTATTTTCTGCGCCATGCCCATGCGCATCTCGAGCTCCGCGTCAATGAGCGAGTCGTCTGCGTTGGGTATTCTTGCGAGATGCACAGACTCAACGTCCTCACGGCGTGTCACGCAGTTGAGGTCGCAGAACAGCTGGTCGGCATAGAACGGCGCAAACGGCGCAAGCAGCTTTGCCACTGTCTCAAGACACGTGTAGAGAGTCTGATAAGCCGAGAGCTTATCCTCAGACATATCCTTGCCCCAGAAACGTTTGCGGTTGAGACGCACATACCAGTTGGAGAGGTCGTCGCACACGAAGCTCTCTATGAGGCGTCCCGCACGCGTCGGGTCGTATCCGTCCATCTCGGCAGTGACACCATTGACGAGAGAGTTTAGCACAGACATTATCCAACGGTCAATCTCGGGCCTTTTCTCCACGGGAATCTCCGCCACAGAATAGTCAAAGCCGTCGACATTGGCATATCGGCAGAAGAAAGAGCAAGTGTTGTAGAGTGTGCCAAAGAACTTGCGGCGCACCTCGTCCACTCCAGCCTTGTCAAACTTGAGGTTGTCTCACGGCTCAGAGTTGGTCATCATGTAAAACCTCACGGCATCGGCGCCATAAGTGTCTATCATATCAAACGGGCTTACGGCGTTGCCCAAGTGCTTTGACATCTTGTTGCCCTTGGCATCAAGCACGAGACCTGTGGAAATGACATTCTTGAACGCCACGGAGTCAAACACCATGACCGCGATAGCGTGCAGCGTGAAAAACCATCCGCGTGTCTGGTCCACACCCTCGTTGATGAAGTCGGCGGGGAAGAACTTTGGCGGTATGGCATATCCGTCATAGCGGCTGTTTATGAGATCTTCGCGGTCGGCTTCCGTGCCGCTGGCCATCTCACCCTCAAACGGGTAGTGCAGCTGTGCGTAGGGCATGGAGCCAGAGTCAAACCACACGTCTATGAGGTCGCTCTCACGATACATCGGCTGGCCCTCGTCATTGACGAGAACTATGCGATCGACATACGGACGGTGCAGATCTATGCGGTCATAGTTGTCCTTGGAATAGTCACCAGGCACAAACCCGTTGTCCTTAAGCGGATTGCTCTGCATCACGCCTGCCTCCACGGCCTTTTCAATCTCATTATAAAGCTCTGCCACGCTGCCTATGCACTTCTCGCCACGGTTGTCGTCTCTCCAAATAGGCAGAGGCGTGCCCCAGAAGCGCGAGCGTGACAGATTCCAGTCGTTAAGATTTTCGAGCCAGTTGCCAAAGCGTCCCGTGCCAGTAGACTCTGGCTGCCAGTTGATGGTCTTGTTTAGCTCCACCATGCGTTGCTTACATGCCGTGTCGCGTATGAACCAGCTGTCAAGCGGATAGTAGAGTATGGGTTTGTCAGTGCGCCAGCAGTGAGGATAGTTGTGCACGTGCTTTTCTATCTTATACACCGTGCCCCTCTGCTTCATGTCCATGCAGAGAGTGATGTTAAGGTCTTCGTCTTTCTCCGATGCAGTTCTGTCCCACACGCCGTCCTTGTTATATTCTGGCGCATAGGCGTTCTTAACATACTTGCCCTCATACACAGCATACTCATCTGCGTTCACACATGCCCTCACAAAGTTTGCGTCAAGCTCCTCGCTCACATAATACTTGCCCTGCAAGTCCACCATAGGCCTTGTCTCGCCCTTGGCGTTTACGAGATAGAGAGCGGGAATATTGGCATCCTTTGCCACCTTTGCGTCGTCAGCACCGAATGTCGGGGCAATATGCACAATGCCAGTACCATCTTCTGTGGTGACATAGTCGCCGAGTATCACGCGGAAAGCCATGTCTGCCATCTCCACGAAAGAGTCACGTCCGTCAGCACCCTTGAACACCTTGTCGGGATGCGTGGCGGCATATTCGTTGACAAAGGCAGGAGCCGTGTCGCCGCACTTCTCGCAAGGTCTCACCCACGGCATGAGCTGACAATAGTGCATACCCTCAAGCTCCGTGCCTTTCATGCGGTCGATAATGCGCCACTGGCATATCTTCTTCTCCTTGTCAAACTGCGGCTCCTCGCCCTCCTGGCATTGCTGCGTGTCCTTGAGATAAGAGCCCACGAGAGACTCTGCCATGACCACGGTCACCTTGCTGCCGTCATAGGGGTTGAACGTCTCTATGGCCACGTAGTCTATCTTCGGGCCAACGCACAGTGCGGTGTTTGAAGGCAGAGTCCACGGCGTGGTAGTCCAAGCGAGGAAACAGGGCTTGCCCCATTTTGTCCACGCCTCTCTCGGATCAGCTATGACAAACTGCGCTGTGCAGGTAGTGTCTTTCACATCGCGGTAGCATCCGGGCTGGTTCAGCTCGTGCGAACTGAGTCCTGTGCCTGCTCCAGGCGAATACGGCTGTATGGTATAGCCCTTATAGAGCAGTCCCTTGTTATAGAGCTGCTTGAGCAGCCACCATAGCGTCTCTATATA
>CAMGFM010000165.1 GCA_946055365.1 uncultured Prevotella sp.
CCCAAAACGGTCATTAGGACCTTATGCGCAAACAAACTTTCTTTTTGGCATCTGTTTTCCCGTTTTTCGGTTACAATGAAACCCCATTGCGCCCTCAAAACAGAAAAACATCTGTTCAAAAATAGAAGTTATTATCATCATAACGTCCTAATGACCGATTTGGGATTATGGCGGCGTTATGGCGGCGTTGTAGCTGCACGCCGCGCGACGTTGACAGGCGTGCGTGTCGCCCCGAAAGGCGTGTTTAGGATAGGAAATTTGGCTTTTCTGTTCAAAAAAAATGCCCGTCTCTGGTTGTATAATGTAATTAATGTGTAAATTTGCGCATGTCATTTGACAATTAACCTGAGCATTGGCTTATACACTGTAAGTGTATGGCACAACGACAAAGACATTTGACATTGCGCCAAGGGAGTCTTTGGCGGCAAACAGAGTGCATCGACAACAAACAAAAAGCAGAAATACATGATACCACAGGAATATAACAACTTCTATCTAAAGGACGTGACATTCGTCAACCTCATGATGCGCCGCATATACAACGTGCTGATAGTGGCAAACCCCTACGACGCGTTCATGCTGGAGGACGACGGACGTGTGGAGGAGAAGATATACAATGAGTATATGGAGCTGGGACTGCGCTATCCGCCCACATTCACGCAGGTGAGTACGACAG
Organism: uncultured Prevotella sp.; assembly: GCA_946055365.1. GTDB lineage: Bacteria > Bacteroidota > Bacteroidia > Bacteroidales > Bacteroidaceae > Prevotella. The sequence goes on from CAMGFM010000165.1 coordinate 677, forward strand.
AGGAGGCCCGTCAAGTGCTTGACACGATGAAAATAGACCTCGTGATATGTATGCCGGGCAACGCAGACAATGATGCCTTTTCCGTTGCAAGAGACATAAAGGCTGGCTTTCCCGACATCCATTGCGTGGTGTTGACACCTTTCTCGCACGGCATTACCAGGCGCATTGAGCATGAAGACCTCAGCATCTTTGACTATGTGTTTTGCTGGCTCGGCAACACCAATCTCATTCTCTCCATTATCAAGCTCATAGAGGACAAGATGAACCTTGACCATGACGTGCTTGAGGGCGGCGTGCAGATGATACTGCTCGTGGAAGACAGCATACGCTTCTACAGCAGTATACTGCCCAACCTCTACAGCTACATTCTCGCGCAGAGCAAGCGCGTCTCTACGGAGGCACTCAACCGTCATGCCGCCACCCTGCGCATGAGAGGCCGCCCCAAGGTGGTGCTTGCGCGCACATACGAGGAGGCTATGGAGATGTATCACCGCTATTCGGAGAATGTGCTTGGCGTGATAAGCGACGCGCGCTTCCCAAAAGACGGGGTGAAAGACCGCGAGGCAGGACTCAAGCTGCTGCGCGCCATAAGGCAGGAGGACGAGTTTTTGCCTGTCATAATGGAGTCGGCGGAGTCGGAAAACAGGGCCAAGGCCGAGGCGGAGGGCTTCTCGTTTGTCGACAAGAACTCCAAGAAGATGTCCATAGACCTGCGCAAGCAGATGGAAGAACACATGGGATTTGGCGATTTTGTGTTTCGCGACCCCAAGACCCTCAAGGAGATAATGCGCGTGGGCAGCCTCAAGGAGTTGCAGGACAACATTTTCAACATACCCGACGACTCCATGCGCTTCCATATCTCGCGCAACAACATGAGCCGATGGCTCTCCGCGCGCGCCATATTCCCGGTCTCGGCGTTCCTCAAGAAGATAACGTGGGACAAGTTGCAGGATCTCACCGCCCACCGCAAGATTATCTTTGAGGCCATAGTGCAGTACAGGCGCATGAAAAACATCGGTGTCGTGGCAGTGTTCGACCGCATGAAGTATGACTCTTACTCTCATTTCGCGCGCATCGGCGACGGTTCGCTCGGCGGAAAGGGGCGCGGCCTGGCGTTTCTTGACAATATAATAAAGACACACCCCGACTTCAACTCCTTTGCCAACGCCAAGGTGCAGATACCGAAGACACTTGTGCTGTGCACCGACGTGTTTGACCAGTTCATGGAGCAGAACAACCTCTATCAGGTGGCACTTAGCGATGCCTCCGACGAGGAGATACTGCGCTATTTCCTGCGCGCACAGTTGCCCGACAGCCTTGTGGCAGACTTCTTCACGTTCTTTGAGGCGGTGAAAAGTCCGATAGCCGTGCGCTCCAGCTCGCTCCTCGAGGATGCCCACTACCAGCCTTTCGCGGGCATATACTCCACTTACATGATACCATACCTCACTGACAAGTATGCAATGCTCGAGATGCTCGCCTGTGCCATCAAGGGCGTGTATGCGTCGGTCTACTACCGCGACTCCAAGGCCTATATGGCCGCCACGAGCAATGTCATTGACCAGGAGAAGATGGCGGTGATACTGCAGGAGGTGGTGGGCAACCAGCATGACGGACGCTATTATCCCAACATCAGCGGCGTGCTGCGCTCCATCAACTACTATCCCGTGGGCGACGAGAAGGCGGAGGACGGCATAGCGTCGCTGGCTCTCGGCCTCGGCAAGTATATCGTTGACGGAGGGCAGACGCTGCGCGTGTCGCCGTTTCATCCCACGCAGGTGTTGCAGACGAGCGAGGTGGAGACGGCACTGCGCGAGACGCAGACACGCTTCTATGCCCTTGACACGCGCCACGTGGGCAATGACTTCAAGGTGGACGACGGGTTCAATATCCTCAACCTCAAGGTCAGGGAGGCGGAGCGCGACGACTCGCTGCGTTACATCGCTTCTACCTACGACCCCTACGACAATGTGATACGCGACGGCATATATGACGGCGGACGCAAGATTGTTTCCTTTGCCGGAGTGCTGCAACATGGTGTCTTTCCGCTGCCCGAGCTGCTCCAGATGTCGATGCGCTATGGCGAGGACTCCATGCGCCGCCCCGTGGAGATAGAGTTTGCGTGCAACATAGACGCCGCCCGCAAGGGCTGTCTTTACCTTTTGCAGATAAGGCCGATAGTAGATTCAAAGCAGGTGCTTGACGAGGACATCGACAGTGTGGACGACGCCGACTGTCTCTTGCGCTCGGTCAACTCTCTGGGTCATGGTGTCAGCGAGGATGTCACCGATGTGGTGTATGTCAAGACCTCCGACAGCTTCACCGCGGCCAACAATCCTGCCATCGCACGTGAGATAGAGGCCATCAACCGACGCTATCTTGACGAGGGCAAGGGCTATGTGCTGGTGGGTCCGGGACGCTGGGGGTCGAGCGATCCGTGGCTTGGAGTGCCTGTGAAGTGGCCTCACATCAGCGCGTCGCGCGTCATCGTGGAGACAACTCTCAAAAACTATCGCGTAGATCCCAGCCAAGGCACTCACTTCTTCCAAAACCTCACTTCCTTTGGCGTGGGCTATTTCACCGTAGACCCCAACCGCAACGAGGGATTCTTCCGTCAGGACATGCTTGATGCCATGCCTGCGCTGGAGGAGACTGACTATGTGCGCGTGGTGAGGTTTGAACGCCCCCTCAAGATAATGATGGACGGCATGAAAGGCAAGGGCGTGGTGCTGTCGAGGTAGGCTGCGGGCATGTGAGAACTCGCCTAAAACAATTTTGGACACCTGTTTTTATGGCTTATTGGCATAAAAGTCGTAACTTTGCGGGCTGAAAACCATAAGACGGCAGGGCATCACGGGCACGGAGACTCGCACATTATTATATAGGAATATAGATTGGGATAAGAAATATAGTTTCAGAATAACAAGCGCGGTGGACATCTGCCATGCGGCAGTGTCTTTCGCAAATTAAAAAAAACATCGTGGAGTCGTCAGGCGGCCCACTCAAATAAGTTAAAAAAAAACATTATGAATGTAGCAATAGTAGGTGCGAGCGGAGCGGTAGGACAAGAGTTCATGCGCATACTCGCGGAGAGAAATTTTCCCATAGACAACCTTATGCTGTTCGGATCGGAGCGTTCGGCAGGCAGAAAATACACTTTCAAGGGAAAAGAATATGAGGTGCGCCTCTTGCAGCACGGCGACGATTTCAAGGACGTTGACGTGGCTTTTGTGTCGGCAGGCGGCTCGGCCTCCAAGGAGTATGCCGAGACCATTACAAGGCACGGTGCCGTGATGATAGACAACTCCAGCGCGTTTCGCATGTGCGACGACGTGCCTCTCGTGGTGCCTGAGTGCAATGCGGAGGACGCTCTCGT
>CAMGFM010000166.1 GCA_946055365.1 uncultured Prevotella sp.
ACACAGCTTTGAGGGCTTTTCAATACTACTCAAGTGCATTTCAACACTCCCTCAAGCGCATTTGAAGACTCCCTTAACGACATTTCAACACCCCTAAAGTGCATATCAACCAAGGCTCGAGAGCCACACTAACCAGCACCCGTGGTCATACAAAAAAATATTCAAGGGCGCGTCATGCCTGACACACCCTTGAATATAAAGACCTAACATCAATGTCCTTATTTGAAAGCCTGCAAACAAGCCCGTCACCTCGCCACCTTTACCGTAGTGCCGTCGTCCTTACGGAGCAGGTAGACACCCTTGACATCCTTGCGCATGAACTCGCCATAAGTGGTGCGCCCAATGCGTGAGCCTGCGTGACTGTACACATCCACCACCTCGTCGTCGGCTGTTGCCGCAGCAGAGTTTATGGCTGTCTCGCCGCCGTTCATAAACGTAAATGAGATATATCCTTCGCTGCTCTCGGCTATATCAGTAATTGGCTTGCCAAGATACTTCCTGCCATCGACGTTGGCATTGAAGAGTTTTGCGGCAGGACGGCTGTCATCAGTCAGTTCCGTATTCTCATAATCGCCCGGAAAAGTGTCACCAAACGTAGTCATGGACGTGAGCCGGTTGTCAGCAGGCACAAGAGTGATGCGTTGGTGTGTCTTGTCGCAGTTGACAGTGTTCTGTTCCCACGCTTCCTTGTCATAGTCAATGTGCAGCACGAGCATACCGTGGGCAGGCAGCTCGGTGTCGGTGCCAGTGAGCTGACGGTTTTCGAGTATATAGTATTCTGTAGGCACGGCATCATTATATATGACATAAGCCTCTGGAGCCTCAGACAGCGGCTTGAGATCCTTCACCTGCCCAGGAGAGTCGAGCACGGTGGGCGTGAGCCATCCGCTCACCCATTTCTCGTAGGTGTTGTAGCCCACGGGGCGATAGCCGTCTCCACTGTAAGAGCCGTTGTCCATGATGCCCCAGTCGTCAAGGCCGAACCCTCCACCATAGGCAGTGTCATATACATCGGGCAAACCAAGACAATGGCTGAACTCATGGCACGGTGTGCCTATGCCCGTCATGTCTTGTGACCATGAAGCGACAAACTCCTGTGAGCAGGCGTATGTGTTGATGCGTGTGTTGTCAAGCCTCAGTATATATCCTGCATAGACTATGCCCCACTCATGTGGCCATATAGTGTCTTCATCACCGCCAGTTGCCTCTCCATGGCCTGCATATATCACGTAAACCTGGTCTACAGTGCCGTCGCCATCCCAATCATAGTCTTCAAAATTGACCTGATCGTCAACGAGCTGGCAGGCCTCATACACCATTGCAGCAGGATTTTTGTCATTGCCATTGCCGTCATTGCCGCCATAATATGACATGTTTTTTGACACGGTAACGGGCCCCACCACGTCAAACTCAAGGTCAAGGAGTCCGTAAGACTGGCTGTGGAAATAGTCACGCACAGAGCCAGAGCTGCCAAACTCGCTGTAGCCAGTCTCGTTGAACATCCTGTCCCATTCCTCGCGGCTGTGCTTGTCGCTCATAGTCACATCCTTGAAGTTGACAAGAATGACAAGACCCTTGTGCTTGCCCGTCACTCCAATGCCCTCGCCGCCCGTTGCGCCTGCCATAATACGTTGCGGTCCTGCCTGGCCAAAGGCATCTGTGCACGGCGTGCCTGCCGACATAGTGCGCGACACAAGCTGACGGCGACTCTTAAGTCTCTCAACGCGCAGTGCATTGCGCTCTGCCGCACGAGCCGCGCCGAGTGAACGCACCTGCCGTGCGGACTCTTCGTTGGAGAAAAGAAACGATGTCTCTTCAAACGTGCGGTCTTCCACGTCGTGGGCCACCATGCCCGACGGCACCACCGTCCCTTCTGCCGAAAGACGTGAATATCTGTAGTAGCCGTCTTCACACAGCACTACGGGATGTCCGTCAAGAGTTGACGTGAAATGGTAATGCTCGTCACCACTCAGCATTACCGTGAGCGTAGTGCCGTCTGGCAGTGTCACCTGACGCGGCATACGCTTGGCAGGAATGGCAAGCGACGTTGCGGACACTGCCGTTGCCGCAACAAGCGTAAGTAAAAGTTTCTTGAACATACTGGTTGTTTTTTGTAAAATCTGTTGACTCAATCTTTTTAAAAGACCTCTCTTGATTCTTTTTTTGCCTTTATGCCGCAAAGTTAATGAATTATTTTATTAAACAAACGTTTTTGACAGAACAATCTTTCATTACGACACAAACAATTTATCATTACCGACAGTTTTATCACGTTTTACTGCTCAAAATTTACATTATGCGCATTTTTACAATGATCAAAGCGTTATGAAAAGGTCACCCCTCTCATGCCGTCACACGCCCTTGCCATGTCACAAGATTGACGCGAGAAGCAGCACACGGCATAACGAAGACAGCAAAGTGGCACTTTGCGACAAAGAAGTGGCGTTTTTGCAATGAGAAAATGGCACTTTAGAGTCATCAAAGTGGCACTTCCGAATTTCGGCTGACAGCAATAAAAAAAAGGGAATGTCACATACGAGCAGGCATCCGTTGCATGGACGCTGTCGCATGTGACATTCCCTTTACACTATTGTCATGTATTTTATTGGGCCACACTCATGAGAAACAGGCTCGCCAGCGGTTGTCTCGAGGCGAGTGTGCCAACTTGAATAGACACACTCGCCCGTGTCGTGTCGCTGCGGTGCAGCCTGACTTATCAGAAAGTGTCCGTAACGCTCCCCGTAAGGTCATGCTCAATATTCGCCCCAGGCCTTTATCTCTATGTCCTCAAGCCTTGTTGTGCAGAACGCATAGATGAACGCGCTTGCAAGGCGGCTGTTGGTGATGAGCGGCACGTTGAGATCGATGGCGGCACGGCGTATCTTGTAGCCATTAGACAGCTCGGAGCTTGTGAGATCCTTGGGTATGTTGACCACCATGTCTATTTCATGGTTGTGCAGCATGTCCAGAGCCTTGGGCGCGTCGCCCTCCTCCGACGGCCACAGCACACGCGTGTTTTCTATACCGTTCTCGCTGAGATAGCGGCTTGTGCCGTTGGTGGCATAGAGGCGGTAGCCGTTGTCCTTTAACATGCGCGCCGCATCAAGCATCTCTGCCTTTTGCTTGGCCCCGCCAGTAGATAGCAATATGTTTTTGGCAGGTATGCGATGACCGACAGACAACATACTGAGCAGAAGTGCCGTCGTGGTGTCGTCGCCAATGCAGCCCACCTCGCCAGTGCTGCTCATGTCTACGCCAAGCACGGGGTCGGCTTTTTGCAGACGGTTAAACGAGAACTGCGAAGCCTTTATGCCCACATAGTCAAGGTCGAAGAGGTTTTTGCCAGGCTTCTCCACAGGCAGCCCGAGCATCACCCGTGTGGCAAGCTCTATGAGGTTTATCTTTAGCACCTTGCTTACAAACGGGAAGGAACGGCTCGCGCGGAGATTACATTCTATGACAAGGATGTCGTTGTCGCGCGCCATGAACTGGATGTTGAACGGTCCGTTGATGTGCAGTTCCCTTGCTATCTGTCTGCCCACGCGCTTCACGCGGCGCACAGTCTCCACATAGAGTTTCTGCGGCGGGAATTGTATTGTCGCGTCTCCCGAGTGTACGCCCGCAAACTCTATGTGTTCGGATATGGCATAGGCTATTATCTCGCCGTCCTTTGCCACTGCATCCATCTCTATCTCCTTGGCATGCTCCACAAACTTGCTCACCACCACGGGGTGGTCTTCGCTCACGTTGGCGGCAAGCTGCAAGAAGCGTGTCAACTCCTCTTCATTGGAGCATACGTTCATAGCCGCGCCTGAGAGAACGTAAGACGGACGCACGAGAACGGGGAATCCCACACGCTCTATGAAGCGGTTGATGTCGTCCATGCTCGTCAGCGCGCTCCACTCGGGCTGGTTTATGCCGTTGTTGGTAAGCATCTGCGAGAACTTGGCACGGTCTTCGGCGTTGTCAATGTCCCTTGCCTTTGTGCCGAGAAGAGGCACATGCTGTTCGTCAAGTTTCACCGCAAGATTGTTGGGTATCTGTCC
>CAMGFM010000167.1 GCA_946055365.1 uncultured Prevotella sp.
CCAGGTGTGCGGCTACGAGTATGTTCACCTCGGCAAGATGATGGAGGCCATCAAGAACGGTATGGACGCCAACGAGGCTGTGAAGAAGTTCACAGGCAGCTATGGCCGTACAACTGCCGAGCAGGGTGTTGTTAAAGCAATTGATCCACGTAAAGAATAATAAGGAGAGACATTAATATGATAAGAAAAGTTAGTTACGAAAGTCAGGAGCGTCGCGAGGCACAGGTTCTTGCAGCTCTTAAGGCTGAGGGCATCAACAGCGTAGAAGAGGCTAACCAGATATGCGAAGAGGCAGGTGTTGACCCTTATCAGATGTGTGAGGACACACAGCGCATCTGCTTTGAGAATGCCAAGTGGGCATACGTGTGCGGTGCTGCCATCGCCATCAAGCGTGGTGCAAAGACTGCTGCTGACGCAGCCGAGGCTATCGGTGTGGGTCTTCAGAGCTTCTGCATACCCGGCTCTGTTGCCGACGACCGTAAGGTGGGTCTTGGCCATGGCAATCTTGCCGCCCGTCTTCTCCGCGAGGAGACAGAGTGTTTCGCGTTCCTCGCCGGCCACGAGTCATTTGCCGCCGCTGAGGGTGCCATCAAGATTGCCGAGATGGCAAACAAGGTTCGCCAGAAGCCTTTGCGCGTCATTCTCAACGGTCTTGGCAAGGATGCAGCCATGATTATCAGCCGTATCAACGGTTTCACATACGTACAGACCAAGTTTGACTATTACACTGGCGACGTAAACGTCGTTCAGGAGATTGCCTACTCTGACGGTCCTCGTGCAAAGGTTAAGTGCTATGGCGCTGACGACGTGCGCGAGGGTGTTGCCATCCTCTGGAAGGAGAATGTAGACGTGTCTATTACTGGTAACTCAACCAACCCCACACGTTTCCAGCATCCCGTTGCAGGCACTTACAAGAAGGAGCGCGTGGCTCAGGGCAAGCCCTACTTCTCTGTAGCTTCAGGTGGCGGCACTGGCCGCACGCTGCATCCTGACAACATGGCCGCAGGTCCCGCCTCTTATGGCATGACCGACACCATGGGTCGTATGCACTCCGACGCACAGTTTGCAGGTTCTTCTTCTGTTCCTGCACACGTGGAGATGATGGGCTTCCTCGGCATGGGTAACAACCCGATGGTGGGTGCTACCGTAGCTATCGCCGTGGCTCTTGACCTCGCTCTCAACAAGAAGTAATCGCCTTGGCAATAGAGGCATTTGCATAAGACAAAGAGGCTGCGCCGTAACCTTGTGTTGCGACGCGGCCTCTTTTTTTTGTGTCTTGAGGCTTGAGAAAGGCCCGTGCCTGTCCTTGTATGTCGTGACACGGCATTTCTTTTGGAGCAGAAGTGGCACTTTGTCGCTGTGGAGCGGCACTTTTATAATGCAAAAGTGGCACTTCACGTTGCATGAAGTGCCACTTTCTGTCTTGTGTTTATACAGTTGACTGTGCCAAGGTGTGGCATAGTGCTTGTGCAAGTGTGCGTGAGACTTCTACTGCACGTCGGTTTGCGTGGGCATGTCTTGTTCCTTTGCCGCGCTGTCTTGTCCTTTTGTCGTTTCGTCCTGCCCCTTTGCCGTCAGCCCCATGCTTGCAGCCTTTTGCATAAGCAGCTTCATGAGCGGCTCGCGCTTATTTTCCACCTCGTTGTCAAGCACTGCGTTTTTGAGAAACTGCTTCAGGGTTCCCACCTCGGGCGAGGGTGTCAGTCCGAAAATCTGCATTATCTCGTTGCCGTCTATCACCGGCTGCAGGAGTCGCTTGTAGTCACGTTTGGTAAGGTCGGCGAGCTTCTCTCGCACCATGCGGTAGTTTTCGAGAAACTGTCTTTTCCTCACTTCTTTCTTGCTTGTGATGTCGGCCTCGCACAGCATCATGAGGTCGTCGATGTCGTCGCCTGCGTCGTTCATGAGCCTTCTCACCGCCGAGTCGGTCACTATCTCGTCGGCAATGATGATGGGTCTCATGTGCAGGTCCACCAGCCGTTGCACATATTTCATCTTGGCATCCATGGGCAGCTTCATGCGTCTGAAGATACCGGGTATCATCCTTGCGCCGATGAAGTTGTGGTTGTGGAAGGTCCATCCCACGGTCTGTTCCCAGCGTTTTGACTGCGGCTTGCCCACGTCGTGCAGCAGTGCGGCCCATCTGAGCCACAGGTTGTCGCTGTTTGCCGCCACGTTGTCCAGCACTTCGAGCGTGTGGTAGAAGTTGTTTTTGTGAGACCTGCCGTTTCTCGTCTCCACGATGTCAAGTGCCGCGAGCTCGGGCAATATTAGCGGCAGCAGTCCGCAGCGTTGCAGCTCTACAAAGCCTCGGCTCGGGTGTCTGGTCATCATTATCTTGTTGAGTTCGTCGGCTATGCGCTCGCGGCTGATGATTTTTATTCTCTCGGCGTTGCGCGAGAGAGCCTCGAAGGTCTCGTCTTCTATAAAGAATTTCAGCTGTGTTGAGAAGCGCACGCATCGCATCATGCGCAGCGGGTCGTCAGAGAATGTGATGTCGGGGTCAAGAGGCGTGCGTATGATGCCGTCCTCAAGGTCGTAGATGCCGTCAAAGGGGTCGACAAGCTGGCCGAAACGCCCTTTGTTGAGACAGATGGCGAGGGCGTTGATGGTGAAGTCGCGCCTGTTTTGGTCGTCTTCGAGTGTGCCGTCCTCCACGATGGGCTTGCGTGAGTCGCGGTTGTAGCTTTCACGGCGCGCTCCCACAAACTCCACCTCCAGTCCCTTGTATCTGAGCTGGGCAGTGCCAAAGTTGCGGTAGACAGCTATGTGCGTGTGTCTGTCCATTTTCTTTTTCAAGGCCTCCGCCATGGCGATGCCGCTGCCCACCACCACCACGTCGATGTCCTTGGAGGGACGCTCGAGGAACAAGTCCCTCACGTATCCCCCCACAACGTAACATTCCAGCCCAAGTTCGTCGGCTGTGTCGCCTATTTTGTGGAATATATCCTGGTCAAGCAGTTCTGCCAGTTCTTCGTCTGAATACAGTTTCATCTCTTTTGCAGTGATTGTTATGTATGTTGTGAAAGTGTTTGTGCTTTCGTTCTTGTCGTTAAAGTTTGTATAAAACAGGAGTGGCAGGGCTGTTATAGCAAGCTCTATTGCACTTACCTTGCGTTATTTTTGCAAAGTTACTTATTTTTCCTTACCTTTGCAAAAAATAATGTGCGCAGCCGTGTCGCTGCCGCGTTTTTTTGGAGTGACAACTGACTATATACCAATAACAATTCTACTTAAACCAATCGCATCTTATGAATAGAATCTTTACCACATTGCTGCTTGTGCTTTGCTCGTGTGTCTTTGCGGCAGGCGCAGAGGGCGTAGTGAACGCGCCGCAGGAGGCCCCGCTGAAGTATGACTTTGAGTCCATGAAATCGCGCATAGGCGAGAAATCGCTGCCGCTTGTCAACATTACCGTCGACATTGCGAGCGTCACGCGCGACTATTACACCCAGGCAACCATAGAGATAGTAGACCCTCTGATGAGGACCGACGGCAATCTCTCCGTGACCTATGGCTGCAAGGTGAAGTATCGCGGTGCCACTTCTACGAGATACCAGAAAAAGTCTTTTGCCGTGAAGCTGCTCAACGAAAAGGGCAAGAGCCTTGACGCCAACATTCTCGGCATAAGGGAGGACGACTCGTGGATACTCGATGCCATGGCCATAGACAGGATAAGGATGCGCAACCGCGTGAACTTTGACACTTGGAACGCCATGTCGCGCACACCGTATGACACAAAGTATGACGGCCGCAACGGCACGCTCGGCTTTTTCGTGGAGGTGTTTGTCAATGGCGACTACCACGGCCTCTATTGCATGACCGACAAGGTCAACCGCAAGCTGCTCGGCGTGGACAAGGCCAAGGAGGATGCCGACGGCAAGCCCATAATCAACGGCGTGATGTATAAGTGTGCGGAGTGGGGCGACGCAGCTTACTTCAAGGGATATAATATATGGGAGGATATGAACAAGGAGGCGTGGAATGCCTGGGAGCTTGACTATCCTGACGACTATCCGTGTGAGACTGCATACATGCCGCTC
>CAMGFM010000168.1 GCA_946055365.1 uncultured Prevotella sp.
ATGTCAGAATCGTTGGACATAAGACAGCTCAACGCCCGCATAGAGGAGCGTAGCGCGTGTGTCACCAATCTGGTGACAGGCATGAATCAAGTGATAGTGGGACAGAAACACCTCGTGGAGTCGTTGATTATATCCCTTCTCAGCGATGGCCATGTGCTTCTTGAGGGTCTTCCTGGTCTTGCCAAGACGCTTGCAATAAAGACATTGTCGCATCTCGTTGATGCCTCATACTCACGCATACAGTTTACTCCCGACTTGTTGCCTGCCGATGTTGTCGGCACGCTTGTCTATTCACAAAAAGACGAGAACTTTCATGTGAAGAAAGGCCCCGTGTTTGCCAACTTTGTGCTTGCCGACGAGATCAACCGCGCCCCAGCCAAGGTGCAGAGCGCGCTGCTCGAGGCCATGCAGGAGCATCAGGTGACCATAGGCGAAAGCACGTTCAGGCTGCCGGAGCCGTTTCTCGTGATGGCCACGCAAAACCCCGTAGAGCAGGAAGGCACATACCAGCTGCCCGAGGCGCAGGTAGACCGTTTCATGCTCAAGGTGGTCATAGGATACCCCACGCTCGAGGAGGAGAAGCTCATCATACGCGAGAACATAACGGGCGTGAGCAAGACCGTCACGCCGGTGACCACCGCCGAGGAGGTGATGGAGGCAAGAAAGGTGGTGAACGAAGTGTATATAGACGACAAGATAATGCAGTATATCGCCGACATAGTGTTTGCCACACGCTATCCCGGCAAGTATGGGCTGCCCGAGCTAAAGGACATGATCACGTTTGGAGGCTCGCCGCGCGCCAGCATCTCGCTCGCCAAGGCGGCACGTGCCTATGCCTTTATCAAGCGCAGGGGATATGTGGTGCCAGAAGACGTGCGCGCAGTGGCACATGACGTGTTGCGCCACCGCATAGGACTGTCTTATGAGGCTGAGGCAAGCAGTGTCACGAGCGAGGAGATAGTCTCACAAATCATCAACAAGGTGGAGGTGCCTTGATGGTAAACAGATAAAGACTACATCGTGGAAACTTCAGAGATATTAAAGAAGGTACGCAAGATAGAAATCAAGGCCAAAAGGCTTAGCCAGAACATCTTTGCGGGGCAATACCATTCTGCCTTCAAGGGCAGGGGTATGGCCTTTGCCGAGGTGCGCGAATATCAGTTTGGCGATGACGTGCGCGATATAGACTGGAATGTCACCGCCCGTTTTCGCAAACCCTTTGTCAAGGTGTTTGAGGAAGAGAGGGAGATGACAGTGATGCTGCTCGTGGACGTGTCTGGCTCGCTCAACTTTGGCACGCGCCACCAGATGAAGTCAGAAATGGCCACGGAGATGGCCGCCACAATAGCTTTCAGCGCGATGCAAAACAACGACAAGATAGGCGTGGTGTTCTTCTCCGACCGCATAGAAAAGTTCATACCGCCCAAGAAAGGACGCAAGCACATACTCTATATCATAAGAGAGATGCTCGACTTTCACCCTGAGAGCTTCAGGACAGACATAGGGGCGGCGGTGGCTTTCTTCACGCGCATGATGAAACGCCACACCACGGCGTTTGTCATCAGCGACTTCTATGACAGCAAGCCATTCCTGCACGAGATGCAGATAGCCAACCGCACGCATGAGATGATGGCCATACAGGTGTATGACAGGTGGGTGGAGAGCCTGCCCGACGTGGGCCTTATAAAGGTCAATGACGCAGAGACGGGTCACGAGATCTATCTTGACACCGGCAGCAGACGGGTGCGACAGGCACACGCCGACTATTGGCGGCAGCGGCAGCAGCAGCTCACGCACACTTTCAGCCACAGCAAGGTCGACTGGGTGTCGGTGGCTACCGACGACGACTATGTTAAGGCTATGATGCTGCTGTTTGCGTCAAAGGGATGACCGCCGTGAGAGAACTCTGACGGCAGCCACGTGGGGCAGGGGAGGCACGCTGGTGCTGCAACCCGACCTCGCAACGTAATGAAAACAGAACACATCTTATTGATAAGCATGACAATATGACTGCAACAATGAAGAGAATAATGCTGTCGCTTGCCTTGCTCGCCTGCATGTGTGGCGTCAGCGCGCAGCAGGTGAACGTTGAGGCAAAGATAGACTCCATAATGCTGCTGGTGGGAGAGCAGGCGCATCTCACGCTTGAGGTCACGACCAAGCCGGGTGCCAGGATAGAGTTTCCTGAGTATAAACGCACGCAATATATGGTGCCGGGCGTGGAGGTAATAGACACAAAGGCAGACACCTCGTCGCTTGACGGCAACATGGTGGTGAGACACATATACACGCTCACGAGCTTTGACGAGAGCATGTATGCCATTCCCGGGCTCAAGGTGAAGGTGAACGGCAAGGACTATGTGTCAAACCATCTCGCGCTGAAGGTTATCACCTGCGATGTCGACACATTGCACCCCGAAAAGTTCTATCCCCCGAAGGGCGTGCAGGACAACCCGTTCCAATGGGCGGAATGGAGGATGGTGTTCTGGTGCAGCATCCTTGCATCCATGCTCTTTGTCGTGCTTGTGTACTTTGCCGTAAGGCTCAAGCGTAACAAGCCTGTGATAGTGAGGCTGCGACGTGTGAAGCATGTGCCGCCGCACACCAAGGCCCTGGATGCCATAGAGCGCATAAAGGGCGACAGGACTCTCGTGGAGAACGACCCGAAAGAGTATTACACACGGCTCACCGACACCCTGCGCAAGTATATCAACGAGCGATTTGGCTTTAACGCCATGGAGATGACTTCATCGGAGATACTTGAACGGCTCAATGCACTGGGCAATGAACAGGTCATGGAGGAGCTGAGGGAGGTGTTCACGACATCAGACCTCGTGAAGTTTGCCAAATACTCCGCACTGCTTAACGAAAACGACATGAACCTCGTCAATGCAGTGAGGTTTATTGACAGCACCAAGGCGGAGGAAAAGACGCAGGAGCAGACTGTCATGGAGAAACTCTCTGACGAGGAGGCACAGACCGCAGGCAGGCGCAAGGCACTGACGCTGGTTATGGCGGTCACCGCAACTGCACTCGTGGCATTGACGGCATATATTATATATAAGGTGTATATGTTGCTGTCGTAAAGTATGGTGGCGGAGTCTGCCATGGTGGACATATAATATATAATAAGGTGTACCTGTTGCTGTCGCAAATGCGGCACAGGTATCTGCCATAACGGCATACTTATATAATATGGTACACTTTCTGCTGTAATAACTGCGGCGGTGGAGTCTGCCTGATGTTATAAGGCTGTTTTTAGAACCCCCTTAGGAGTGCGCTCATGATAATTTTAGGGGGTGAACACATATAATAATCACTGACGAGAGGGCTGTCACGTGCCGCCCTGCTCTGTCTGCACATTACTTACAATGGAATTTGCAAATAAAGAATATCTGCTTCTGCTCATACTTCTGGTGCCTTACCTGCTGTGGTATATGCTTTATCGGAAGAAGAGCGAACCCACCATGCGCATAGGCTCCACTGAGGCTTACCGCTACTCGTGTCGAAGCTGGAAAACGCGCATCATACACCTGCCAATGGCGTTGCGCTGCATGGCTTTTGTGATGGTGGTGTGTGTGCTGGCTCGCCCGCAGACAAGAAACGCATGGGACAGCAAGTCGGTGGAGGGCATAGACATAATGCTCGCAATGGACGTTTCTACATCAATGCTTGCCGAAGACCTTGAGCCAAACCGTCTTGAGGCCGCAAAGAATGTGGCGGCGGAGTTTGTGGCAGGACGCTCCAATGACAATATCGGACTCACCATATTTGCTGGAGAGGCTTTCACGCAGTGTCCGATGACCATCGACCATGGCTCGCTGCTCGACCTGCTCGGCAGCGTGCGCACCGACATTGCCGCACGTGGCATCATTTCCGACGGCACTGCCATCGGCATGGGACTTGCCAACGCCGTGTCGCGTCTCAAAGACTCTAAGGCCAAAAGCAAGGTCATAATACTGCTCACAGACGGCAGTAATAATATGGGAGACATATCTCCTATGACGAGC
>CAMGFM010000169.1 GCA_946055365.1 uncultured Prevotella sp.
TTTTAGCATAAAAAGCGGTAACTGTCACTCACAGAGCGTCAATAGAGCGATGCTACAAGCCTCTCCAATAAAGAGCAAAAGGCGTAGGGTCTTGTCAACAAGAGCAGACGTGAGGCTTGTGCCGCCCCTTGCATGAACGCATCATGCACCTTGTGTGAACGCATTCCCGTGGTATAGTAAAAAAAAAGCGGCACTTTCGCTTGAAGAAAGTGCCACTTGAGTATGGACAAAGCGGCACTTTTCTGACATATAGTGCCACTTGCCTATCGTCATGGGGGCGTTGCCTGACTTGCATGGCAACACAACATAACGGTCAAGCCAATGTCTGTCAGGCATAACAGGCTTTGTGCATTTGCCAGAACATAAGTCCATACCTCTTCTTGCGCTGACAAACGAATGTATACCTCGCTGTCGTATGAAACAACAAACGCCGTGAGGTCATCCAATCCAAGCCAATGCGTCAAGTCACTGGCTGATACACGCCCCTATTCAGGCACGTAAATTATCTCTCCGTTGTCAAGCTCATAGGCAATGCCCACCTTTCTGCCTTTCTTGCCCTCCCTTAGATGCTGTTCATCAGACGTTGTGTACCTGTTTATCTTGTTTCCCTCCTTGATTATTATCTCCATCTGCTCCTTGCCAGGGTTTTTGACCATTGTAAAGTCTTCCTGCGAGAACACCTCGGTCATGTTGAAGCGCACCACGAGCGCCACCATAAGAGCCACGGCAAACACCATGGCTACGTCAAAGAGGTTTGACACGACAGACATCGGGTCGTTGTCTTCACTTGTGTGCAGCAGTCGTCTGTCCATTGTCATCGGCTTTTGTTATTGTCGTTGTTTGCACCGGGCGTTGACTCCGACATAAATTCCAGTTCCATCAAGTCCTTCATGTACCATCGCTGTTTTGTCTGTTGCGTGACATAACCTATGGCCGCCGCCACAAGTCCCGTGACGGTAGTAGCAAACGCCACCTGCATATTGCGCGCCATTGACTCGATGTCGCCAGACGAAAGCCCTGCGAGTGCGGGCCCCATTGGTATCAGCGTGCCCATAAGACCAAGCATAGGTCCGAGTTTTGACAGCATTTTTGATGACGCCAGTTCCTTGTCGGCAGCCATCTCAAACTGTGCAAGCAGGCGTCTTGCCTCAGCCATGTCACCATTTGTCTTGCCCATCTTGTCTATATAAGCAAGGCCGAGAGGCGTGTGGCCTCCGCTTTTTTTGACAGCTACATATTGTCCGAAGAACCCTCCCACAAGCATCAGCGCACGCAGGAAGAGAAGCATCAGTGTTACGATTACAGGCACGAGCAGTCCTGTGGTTATCCAATAAAGAATGTCTGTTATAAATTCCATTATTCTGAATGATTTTAAATATTTTTGTATTTCCTCGTCTTTATATTCTCGGCTACATAACCAATGCAGGCACACAGCAACATCAGCATGACAGACACCGCCAAGGCAAGCCACTCTATGGCATCTGCGTCTCCGTAGTGTGGGGTGCCGTTGACAGTGCATATTATGCCAAGCATCATAATGACCGCATTGAGCAGAAAGAACATCTCAAGCCTCAGCTCTTTCTCTGGTAGAAGCATTTTCACCGCCGCGCTTCCGCATGACAATATGACGAGTGTCACTGCGGCAAGCGTCCATGCCACTGCGGCGAAGCCCGTTCCCGGCAATGCGTATATAGCACTCACCTCCGCGGCAAACAGCACGGGGAATATGAGGAGCCCAGGAAAGGCGCGCAGCAGGCGGTAGAGCAGCATCGTAGGCCTGCCTGCCCTATCGCCAGTGTCAAGGAGGCGTGCCTCAAGGATGGCATAAGACATCTGGCATGCCACTTCTATGGTGAGCAGCACGCTTGTGTCGAGCATGAGCCGACGGTTGGCGAGCCATGACTCTATCTGCAATCGGCTCTGCTCTATGGCCCAAGGCCATGACAGTGCGACAAACGCCGCGCAGAGGAGGGCAAAGCCTCGCGTCTGCCAGCGTTTGAGAAATGTCATCTTCAGCATAGTGGCTAAGATGACGAGCAACATAAGTACTGACACGAGTGTATGCATGGCCTTGTTATTTTTGATTGCGCCTCTTGCGTATAAGGACTGCCATTCCGACCGCAGCGACAATGAACAACACCATGACGACCACTGCCGACACGACGGTGAGGCTTGCGTTGTCATAGTCGTCAATGACCTCCTTTTTCATCACCACGCCGTCCTTGCCGTTGTCATTGCCGTCAGAGTACTGGCTTTGCAGCTGCCTTGCCTCCTGCCGCACAGCCTCGAGCCTCTGCCTTTGTTGCGGCGTGGCTTTCCAATAGCCCTTGTCGGCAGCTTTGAGCATGGCGGCAGCCATCGCCTCTACGGCCTGCGGGTTGTGTTCTTTCATAAATCTGTCAACGCCAAGCCCGTATCTGTCGTCAACATAGGTGTCATACAGATCGTCCCACAACTCCTTGTCTATGGTGTGCTTGCGCGTGACACTCCACCCGTAAGTGTTTTCGACCACATCGGCAAAGCCGCTTGCCGCACTCGCACCCCCTTTCATCCTCTCCTTAATGTAAGCAGGGTTGAGTATAGTAGAGCGGCTCTCTATGCCTATAGCCTCCTTAAGGTCTTGCATACGGCTGTTGTTTCTGTTGCGATAGTCAGCGATATAGGCCTCAGGCTGCTTGCCAGCGACACGTGTCACGGCGAGACTCATGCCACCCGTAAACTCATACACATGATCAAGGGACAAGGCTCCCCACGTATTGGACTGCCTCGGCTGTATTACGGCATCAGTGCGTGTCAGTGCGGCAGCAAAAGCCGCCTTGGAAAACTTTTCCCAGTCGTCTTCCGTGCCATAGAACGCCCCCATGTTGTTAATATACACCTCAGCTATCTCTTGCTCGTCCTGCCAGCCGTCTCCGCTCTGCACCATGCCTTGTATGCCCGTGCCATAGCCGCCGTTCACGCCGCCAAACACACGGTAAGCCGACATCTCACGCGCGTCTTTAGGAGAGACACCAAGCCCTGTAAGATACTTCTCTGACTCAAGCACGCCCTTTGCCACCTCGTTTTCATAGATGTCATCATGCGCCTCAGCCGCCATTGTCACAGCACGGCTTATAAGATAGAGCCGTGAGGCGGCAATGTCGCGCAACTGGCCTGAGGTCTGCACCACAACGTCTATGCGCGGACGGCCCAGTTCCTCAGACGGAATAAGGCGCAGGTCTGCGACACGGTCAAAGGCATCACGCACAGGCTCGACACCAAGCATGTAGAATATCTGTGCCATGGTGGCTCCACCCGTCTCTACAAACTCAGACGACCACAACGTGTAGCTCACTTTGCGCGGCAGCGAGTCGTTATGCTGGCTGCGATACATGCTAATCGTGCTTTCTGCCATGGCCTTACCCCTCTCCCATGCCTGCGGAGTGGGTGTTGCCTCTGCGTTTATGCCATAGAGATTGCGTCCCGTGGGCAACGTGCGAGGATTGCTCACCACGTCACCGCCCGCTGATGGTGGTGTGAAGCCACCGTTAAGCGCGTTTATCAGCGATGCCATCTCACGTTCAGGCGCGTCAAGCAGGGCCTTGCGATAGTTGCCAACATTCTCTATCGTGACCGCCACCTCCATGATGGCGCGCGACATCTCCACTTCTTCTCTTGAATATTGTGTCTGCGTCATGTCAGTGTCGCCCTTCACGCCAGGCTTCATGCCTCCTTTCTCCTGGCCGCCCGATGCAAGCCCCATGGCACTCGCCATCTTCTTCAGTGCAGAGGGCGAGGCTCCCATCTGCCGTGCTTTCTTCAGGGCCTCACGAGAGCCTATGCTGCTGTGCCTGCCGCCACTATTTCTCATCACAACCATCATATCCGACATGCTCTTGGGGGCGTTAAGCGCAGCACACACCCTGCGTGCCTTGTCGAGCTGCTGCCTTGTGATGTGCGCCGTGTGGCACACGAGGTCGTCATTGGCGGCCGAGGGATTGGCAAGCA
>CAMGFM010000170.1 GCA_946055365.1 uncultured Prevotella sp.
TGGGGACCTCATGATTATGAATCATGCGCTCTAACCAGCTGAGCTATCCCGCCATGCTTGTTGCTTGATTGCGGGTGCAAAGGTATTACTTTTTCGTTAAACACCAAAATTTTTCGTGAGTTTTTTTTCGACAAGGTAAATTTTTCTATATCTTTGCAGCTATAAACGGTCTGTGCAGCATGGTTTGCAACGCTGTTCTGAGGCAGCGTGGCTGTGAAGACGTGGCATTGGCGTGGTGAAAGCCAGCCATGACAGGGCATAAGACCGCCGCATGACAGCCCCTGACGCAAGGACGGCACACTGCATGTCGTGCCTCGGCATGTGGGCAATGGCGGCGTGCGTGTGAGCGCGTGAGCGACGTGGTGTGCGCAGGACGCATGGTGCGGGCCGTGAAATCTATCCTATTAAAGACTATGACCAAAAGACAAATTCGCATTGAACACAATCTCAACTCTACGTCAAAGAGTAATGTGTGGGAACTCATAGGCACGCCTCACGGACTGGCACGGTGGGTGGCAGACGAAGTGGAGCAGGACGGCGAGAGGCTCGTGTTCATGTGGGGAGACTCCCCTCGCAATCAGGAGAGACGCGAGGCGTTGATGCAGAAAAGCGTGCGTTATGGCAGCATGAGATGGTGCTGGGCTGACGACGACGCTGACTCTTATGTGGAAATATCCATGCAGAAAAACACTCTCACGGGACAGTATGCGCTCGTGGTGGTGGACTTTGCACTGCCCGACGAGGTGGATCTGATCATGCAGCTGTGGCACGACAATTTCAAGAAGCTGCGCATGACAAGCGGCGTGTAGACGATGCCGCCGTGAATGTGTCGCCTTGCACTGGATGGCATTGTCCGCACGGGATGTGTGTGTGGACTGCTCAGGACGCTCCTGCCGCACAATGATGGTCGGGAGGGTGCTGTCGTGGCCTCCCGTGAACACGTGGTGCATGATGCAGGACGGAATAATTTTGGAAAATAGATGACATTGTAAAATATTTATGCTAATTTTGCACAGCGATACACATCTTTATTATCACAGTCCCGGCAACGGGTGAGGGCATGGGGGGCCATGACGGCGCACAAGACAGGAGGCGCAGGCAGGCTCGCGGCCCGTGACAATCGAAACAGCATAAATGATCCGAATAAAGAAATTAGACATATTCATAACAAAGCAGTTCGGCCTGCTGTTCATCGGCACGTTCTTCATCTGCCAGTTTGTGCTTATGATGCAGTTCTTGTGGCGATATATCGACGAGCTGATAGGCAAGGGACTGTCCGTGGACGTGCTTGCGGAGTTTTTCTGGCACATGGGCATGATGCTCGTGCCACAGGCTCTGCCGCTCGCCATACTGCTCTCGTCGCTGATAACGTTTGGCAACCTTGGCGAAAGCTCCGAGCTGACCGCCATCAAGGCTGCCGGCATCTCGCTCATGCAGGCCTTTCGGCCGCTGGTGGCTATAACCGTGCTTATATGCGCGGCGTCACTCTATTTCCAAAACACCATAGGGCCGGAGGCCAACCGCAAGCTCGCCATGATGCTCATAACCATGAAGCAGACAAGCCCCGAGCTCGAGATACCCGAGGGCGTGTTTTATGACGGCATACCAAGTTCTAACCTCTACGTACACAAGAAAGACAAGGAGACGGGACGGCTCTACGGCATCATGATATACCGCATGACGGGAGGATATGACGACCAGGCGATAATACTGGCCGACTCGGGCATGCTGCAGGCCACCGCCGAGAAAAAGCACCTGCTGCTCACGCTGTGGAGCGGCGAGTGGTTTGAGAACATGAGGGCGCGTGACGTGGGACGAGACGCCGCCGTGCCTTACAGGCGCGAGATGTTCGTGGAGAAAAAGATACTCTTCGACTATGACGGGGGCTTCAATATGGACAACGGCATGTCGCTCTCTAACGACGCGAGGGGCAAGAGCTTCGCGAGGATACGCAGTGACATGGACTCCATAACGCTGCACTATGACAGCATAGGCAGAAACTATTACATGCAGGCTGCCACCTCGTTTTACAATCTGTGCAAGGTCACGCGCAAAGACTCGCTCAAGGCTCTGGCGCGCGCCTCTGCCACCGCCTATGACATAGACTCGGCCTATGCCGCACTCACCGCCTCGCAAAAGCAGGCGGTGCTGGGCAATGCCTTGCAGAGGGCGCAGATAAACAAGTCGGAACTGGAGTTTAAGGCAATGGTCACCAACGAGGGCGACAAGCTCATAAGGCAGCACAAGATAGAGTGGGTGGCAAAGATAACGCTCGCGCTGTCGTGCCTGATATTCTTCTTTATAGGCGCGCCGCTCGGGGCCATCATCCGCAAGGGAGGCCTCGGCATGCCGGTGCTAATATCTGTGCTTGTGTTTATAGTCTATTACATACTCGACAACTCGGGCTATCGCATGGCGCGTGGCGGCATGTGGACTATATGGTTTGGCAAGGGACTCGCCCCCGCGGTGCTGGTGCCTATGGCGGTGTTCTTCACAGTGAAGGCCACTAACGACTCTGTGGTGTTCAACGTGGACGTATATACGGAGCTGATGCGCCGTTTCCTCGGGCTGAGGGTCAAGAGGCATGTGGCACGCAAGGAGGTGATAATAAACGAGCCTGACTATGCAGCCGACCTTGAGGCCCTGCGGTATATCAACGAGGGCATAGAGGCCTACTCCAGCAGGCATAGGCTGAAGTTTGCGCCCAACTGGATAAAGGTGTTCTTCAAATATGAGCCCGATCATGAGATGGAAATGGTGGCAGAAAGGCTCGAGGAGGTGATAGAAGACCTCGGCAACTCGCGCGACCGCACCATCATCAACCATCTGAGCGTCTACCCTATAATTTCTGTAAGGGCGCACACGAGACCTTTTGAGAGCCGCTGGAAGAATGTCGTAGCGGCAGTTGTGCTGCCCGTGGGGGTGCTGCTCTATCTCAGAATGTGGCGGTTTAGGCTCAGGCTATACAGAGATCTGCGCACGGTAAAGTCAACAAACGACGTGATAATAGGCCGCATCGTGGAAATGGGCAGGGCGTAGGACAACACCATGCGTCGGCGTGGCGGTGGTCTCGGCGGCTGTCGTGAGCGTGGAACTGTTAACATGAAAAAACATATTAAATATAATCTCATACATATATACTATGGAAAATTTCAAACTGAGCAGCATAGAGGATGCAGTGGAGGACTTCAAGGCAGGCAAGTTTGTCATCGTTGTCGACGACGAAGACCGTGAAAACGAGGGCGACCTTATCATCGCCGCCGAGAAGATAACCCCCGAAAAGGTCAATTTCATGCTCAAGAACGCACGTGGCGTGCTTTGCGCGCCGATAACGCTTTCACGGTGCGAGGAACTGGACCTGCCGAGGCAGGTGAGCGACAACACCTCTGTGCTCGGAACACCGTTCACGGTGACTATAGACAAGCTCGAGGGATGCTCCACGGGCGTATCCGCCAACGATCGTGCCGCTACTATACAGGCTCTTGCCGACCCGTCGTCAACACCGCAGACTTTCGGCAGGCCCGGACACATAAACCCTCTGTATGCACAGGACAATGGCGTGCTGAGACGTTGCGGACACACGGAGGCTACTATTGACCTCTGCCGTCTCGCAGGGCTGTATCCTGCTGGCGCACTCATGGAAATAATGAACGACGACGGCACTATGGCGCGTATGCCCGATCTGCAAGTAAAGGCAAAGGAGTGGGGGCTGCGCATCATTGCCATCAAAGACCTTATAGCCTACAGACTGAAGAAAGAAAGCATCATACAGGTGGGCGAGGAAGTGGACATGCCCACAGAGTGGGGACATTTCAGACTCATACCTTTCAGGCAGCAGTCTACGGGAGTGGAGCATTTCGCTCTCGTGAAAGGCGAGTGGAGGGAGGACGAGCCTATACTTGTAAGGGTTCACTCGTCATGTGCCACAGGCGACATACTCGGCTCCATGCGCTGCGACTGCGGACAGCAA
>CAMGFM010000171.1 GCA_946055365.1 uncultured Prevotella sp.
GGGAACTGCTCTTCGGACGTGAACCTCGTCATGTCGGTCTTCCAGCCCTCAAGCTCCACATACACTGGCTCTATGCCGCTGTTGATGTCATAGGGGAAGTAGTCTATCTCCTCGCCATTCTGCTTGTAAGCAACGCAGGCCTTGATAGTCTCGAAGTCATCAAGCACGTCGCTCTTCATCATAATGAGGTCGGTGACACCGTTGACCATGATGCTATAGCGCAAAGCCACGAGATCTATCCATCCGCAGCGACGCTCGCGTCCTGTAACGGCACCATACTCATGGCCGAGATCACGTATTCTGTCGCCCGTAGCGTCAAACAGCTCCGTGGGGAACGGGCCTGCGCCGACGCGAGTGCAGTAGGCCTTCATGATGCCATACACACGGCCAATCTTGTTTGGGCCTATGCCGAGACCCGTGCAGGCACCTGCACACACGGTGTTGGAAGATGTGACAAACGGATAGCTTCCGAAGTCAACGTCGAGCATAGTGCCTTGTGCGCCCTCGCACAGTATGGACTTGCCAGAGCGCAAGAGGCCGTTGATTTCATGCTCGCTGTCGACGATGGAGAACTGTCTGAGGTATTCAATGCCCTCCATCCAACGCTTCTCGTCCTCAGTGATGTCATAGTCGGTGAAGTTGAGGGCGCGGAGAGTCTCCTCATGACGTGCCTTGTGTGCAGCGTATTTCTCTTCAAAGTGGTCGAAGATGTCGCCCACACGCAGTCCGTTGCGCGACACCTTGTCGGTGTAGGTGGGGCCAATGCCCTTGCCAGTAGTGCCTACCTTGTCCTTGCCTTTGGCAGCCTCAAGCGCACGGTCAAGCACACGGTGGGTGGGCATGATGAGATGGGCCTTCTTGGAGATGTGGAGGCGTGAGCGCAGGTCGTGACCGCTCTTCTCCAAATCCTTGGCCTCTGCCATGAAAAGGTCAGGGGCAAGCACCACGCCGTTACCAATGATATTTACCTTACCGCCCTGAAAGATGCCAGAGGGAATACTGCGCAGCACGTATTTCTGTCCCTCAAACTCAAGTGTGTGTCCTGCATTTGGGCCTCCCTGAAAGCGAGCGATAACATCATACTCAGGGGTAAGCACGTCCACAACCTTGCCTTTACCTTCATCGCCCCACTGCAATCCGAGCAGGACGTCAACTTTTCCTTTGTTCATAGGTGTATGTTTTGGGTGGGGGTTATGTCTTGTTGTATTGTCCCACCGTTGATTTTACATTGTGGCTGTCTGTTTTATACATCCCCACCTGCACAGAGGCAGGCAGGACGCAGATAGATGGTGTCCACTTTATCGTTGCAAAGATACGTTAATTAAATAAATTATCAAAGACAAATAAAAATTTTATCTGGGTAGAGCATGATAAAACAAGCGCAGAGCATGACAAAACGAGGATGGAGCGAGCTAAAGCAAGTCCAGTCCTATCGTTTTCAGCACGTCTGCGACCCTCTCCGACAAGTCGGGCTGCGCGTCTGCCACAGCCTGAAGACAGTTGACCACAGCCCGGAGCATGGCTATGTCCTCAGAATGTATGTCTGCCGACGCTGACTCAAGGAGCAGGCTGGCGGAATGTTGCGGCACTGGCACGCCACGCCTCGCCAGGCGGCACTGGAGGTGATAGGCGCAGAGGCGCAACAAGGCATTGTCATTGCTCGTCTCGGCAGAAAGGATGGTGCCGACAAGGGCCGGAGCATCGTCAACGTGCTGCAACACCCCGAAGACAAGCGACTCCACCGTCTCGAGAGAGGGTGCTTGCATGACCCAAGAGACAGCCTCGTCAACGCTCATGGCTGTCGGAGGCATGAGAAGGGTGGCAAGTATCTTACACTCACGCACATTGTCAGCCCACAGACGGCGTGCGAGCGCGGCATCCTTGTCGTAGGAGGCCGCTATATGGCGCAGGTCGGCCTGCGATATGCCCCAGTTGAGCTTATAGTCCAGCCCTTTCTCACGCATGGAATGTGACGCCACGCCGTTCATGTAGAGGCGAAATGAACGCTTTATGCTTTTTATCTTTTCTTCTATATCCATAATAAAGGTAAACAATAGGTAAGCCCGACATCTGGAGCGACAAGACGCTGACTCCGTGACTTGATCTTATGCCGTGCTTGTTGGCACGACTGACGCAAGAAGCACGACAACGCACAGCAGAAAGTGGCACTTTGAGACTGGAAAGTGACGGTTTTATGATGCCAAAGTGCCACTTTAGGGTTGCCCAAGTGCCTCTTTTCACGTGAGGCCTGCGTGCATGGAGTTTTTGTCATGATGCCTGTCACTATGCGGATAGAGACCCAGCATCGCCCGAAATGTCAGAATACCATGATAATATGTCATTTGCTTTGTTCGGAATATCTCATCATCTGCACGTCATAAGGCTCGGTGTAGTCGACATCCACGCCAATGACCATGCCGTCAGTGTCGTGACGGAGCGTCAGCTTGGGATTTATGAAACCCTTATAGGGCGCGATGTCAAGCGACGAGTAACGCGCAAGTATCTCCTCGTGGAGCTTGCGGTCTACATCCACCGCATAACGCTCCACAAGAGCGCGCGCCGCCTCATAGTCGCCCTCACTCTTGACACGCTGTATCTCGGCAAGCAGCACGGCAAAGGCCTCACGCAGGAGAGCGTAGTCGGCCACCACGACATAAGTCTTGCCGTTGCGTGTGACGAGCTGCACGGCCTGCGGATAACGGTCATGCACCCAACGGGCTATAAGGGCGCGGTTGCGCATGTGGGCTTCCTGTATGCCGCTGCCAAGGCTTATGCGCGTGAGCTGCGTGAGCAGTCCGTTCATCATATAGGTGTAATAATGCGACTCATAAGCCTGCTCTGACGGCACAAGACCCAGCTCCACAAGTTTGGGGTCGGCAAGGTAATAAAGCGCGAAGAGGTCTGCCCTCGCCTCCTCTATGGTGTCGGCGTATGCTCCAAGCGCATCATAGGCGACTCCGGGCATGAGCCGTCCGCTGCCATGGCCCAGACACTCGTGCAAATCGGTGTGGAGGTCATCGCAGATGTCGCCGTAGAGGTTGACAAGGCGCAGCGTTGCATCGTCTGACACAAACTCCTCCAAGAAGCCGTTGCCGTGAGAGGCAAGGCTATAGGCGCGTGTGATGTTGCCGATAGTGATGCTCTTTGACCCGTGGGCAGCCCTCATCCAGTCGGCATTGGGCAGGTTGATGCCTATGGCAGTGGACGGATACTCATCGCCGCCGAGCATTGCGGCACACACAACGTTGGCCACCACGCCCACCACCTGCGGCTTGCGGAAGCGCGGGTCAACGGGCGAGTGATCCTCAAACCACTGTGCATTGTCAGAAATGGTGCGTGTGCGGCGCGAGGCCTCGACATCCCTGTAAGTGACAAGCCCCTCCCAAGAGCCTTTTATGCCGAGCGGGTCAGAATAGACCTCTATGAAGCCATTGATGAAGTCGACCATTCCCTCCTGCTCCTTGAGCCATTGTATGGAGTAAGTGTCAAAGTCACGAGGGTCGCCAGAGGTGTAGTATTTTACAAGCTGTGCTATGACCTCCTTTTGCCTGCTGTTCTCGGCATACTGCGAGGCTTTCTCGAGATTTTTCACTATGTCGCGGATGTGATGGCCATACTTGCCGCCCAGCATCCAGCGCACTTCCTCGGGCTGTCCTGTGAGCGGATTGCGGCGGAGCGTGGAGTTGAGACCGTAAGATGGCGGCGTGGGATCGTCCTTTTGGCGCATGGCGGCATAGAAACGCTCCACCTCACTTTGCGTGAGCGACTCATAGTAGTTGCAAGCCGACGTTAGCACAAGGTCTTCGCCGTCTGTCTTGTTGACTTTCTTGGGCAATACGTCAGGGTCAAACATCACCCTGCACATCTGCTCAAGCCTCTCTGCCGACGGCAACTCATTATGGGGCATACGCCCTGCCACTGACTCCAGGGCAAAAAGGAAATAGCTCTCGTCAAAACCCGGCA
>CAMGFM010000172.1 GCA_946055365.1 uncultured Prevotella sp.
GATTCGAACCCCCGATACGCTTTTGGCGTATACACGCTTTCCAGGCGTGCCTCTTAAGCCACTCGAGCATCTTTCCCTAAATTGCGGGTGCAAAGATACATATTTTTCGTGCAACTGGCAAGGGAAAGAGTCGGTATTTATAGTTAGTTAACAATTGACTTTCTCTAAAGTCTCGTGCGTAGTAATGCGCAGTAATGTATAAATATATGTGTGCCGATGGCTGGTTTTAGGCAGTCTTGAAGCCAATGGTCTTTGTGCAAGTGCCGTGTCTGTCGTTGAGTCGTCGCACGTCGGGCATGTCGTGCAGTGCCTGCTGAATGTCGTCGGAGGTGAGTGTGGAGAGCGTAGTGTCATCGTGCGTTTGCAGCGAGGTGATGCGCATGGCAGCGTGGCGCACTGCACAGTCGACGAGCTGTATTGCCCACCGTGCGTTGGCAAAGTGGCGGTGTGCCTGATGCCTCGTGGCTGTCGTGGCGGCGGCGAGAGCGGTGGCGGCACAGCTGTCGAGTGTCATGCCAAGAGCCTTGGCGTGCTGTGCGGCTATGTCGTTGAGCTGTTGTGGAGTGAAGTCCTCGAAGCGTATGTGGTGAGTGAAGCGTCCTCTCAGCCCGGGATTGGAGTCGAGCAGGCGTTCTGTCTCTTCCTCATATCCAGCTATGATGACGGTCATGTCGCAGTGTTCGGAGCTGAGGGCGGTGAGCAGACATTCCACGATGCGGTTGCCGTAGTCCTTGCGGTCGTCGGCGTTGTCGCAGAGGGCGTAGGCCTCGTCGATGAACAGCACGTTGCCTGCGGCCCGTTGCAATGTCTGCTGCATGAGATGTTCGGTCTCGCCGATATATCTGCCCACGAGCGACTGCCTGTCGGCCACCACCACGTCGCCCTTTGACAACAGGCCGAGGCTGTGCAGTATCTTGCCAGTCATCTTTGCCACCGTGGTCTTGCCCGTGCCAGGGTTGCCTGTGAATATGAAGTGAGGCGGAGACAGCCGCGTCGTTGTCAGCCCCCGCTGTTGGCGCAGATGTTGCAGCTGCGTGAGTGCCGCCATGTCGTGCAGGGCCTTTTTTATGCCGTCGAGTCCCGTCATGCCGTCGAGGCTTGCGAGGCAGGTGTCGGCGGAGGACGGTGCGGAGATGTCAAAGAAGTCAAGCGTGAGGTCCTGCCCCATGATGTTGCCCAGCTCAAAGTCGCTGATGTCGCTGTCGGGGCCGTTGTGTGCCGTCATGCGAGTGACGTAGTTGGTCATGAGGCATCCGTCGGCATATCTTACGGTGAGTCTGTGGTCGAGTGTGGGCAGCGTGCCTTGCTCCATGCGCCGTGACAGCGAGCCGTAGAGTGCCGTTGTGGCGCATGTGGAGAGCCTTGTGATGGAGGTGGACAGGCGTTGTTCGATGTCGTGTATGAAGTCGTTGATAGAGTAGGGCGCGCACTCTATCCTGCCCTGTGCGGGAAACAGTGTCATGAGTGAGGGATAGGCCTCGCTGAGCATGGCTGTCACCGTATTGCTGCACACGAGTATGGCGTGAGTGGTGGCGTTAGATCGCAGCGACTTCTCCAGGAGTTGTGCCAGCCGCCTGCCTTCTCCGCAGAGCATGGTCTCGGGATGCGAGTATATGGTGACGGTATTGTCGGTGAGCATGTAGTCGGCGGTGTCTTCAAGGCTGTAGCTGCTGGTGTCAGATGTGGCGATGTCGCGCATGTCCTTGTGTCTTGGCACTGTGCCGTCGTGGTGTATGAGATAGGCAAACCACTTTATGTAGTCGTCCATGCCGTCCTCGCTGTCTGGGGTGATGATGTGGTTGAGCGTGTTGCGTATGAAACCCAGCGAGCGTGACACTCTCAGTGCGTTGAGGCGGTGCAGCCTCTGGCACTCTATGGCCCTGAGCTTCAGGGCGAGGTGTCCAGGGGTGTGGCAGAGTGCCTTCCATGCCGTCGTGTCGGTCTGCTCGAGATGTGAGGCGATGAAGTGGTGAGGCTCTCCTGGCATTAGGGGGGCGTGTGCAATGCGTGAGGCGTTGAGACGTGCGTCTATGCTGAGCGTGACTTTAGCCACTGGTTCGTTGTTGCGCAGAAACAGGGCTGTGTAGTCGTCGGGCAGTATCGCATACATGGACTCTATGGTCATATCTATGCTGCGCATGTGTGGTGATTTGCGCGGACGGTAGTGTTCTTTGGCGCAGATGCGCAGCAGATGGCTGTCATAGCAGATTATGGAGAAGAGGTCTCCCTTGGCGTAGGCTTCTGCAAGGGTGATGCGGAATGTGATGGAGTGGAGGTCTGTGACCTTTACCTTGGTGGATTGTATTGTTGTCATAACTGAAAGTGTGTTTTGAGGTGAGTGATAATTGCTTTTTAGTTTGTAAGAAAAAAAACAAGAAGAGCGTGTCACCGTGTAGCGTAACAATATTTCAAAGAGCGATGGACATGACAAACCCTCTCTCCGTGTCAACGTGTGTCACGGAGCAGCCGTCAGATGGGTTGCATGAGTGTTGGCCATAGGGCGATGGGTTCTGGCCGTATGGCGGTCAGATGCGGTCATTATGCCCTTGAAAGGTCATTCTCTTCTGTTGGCTGTTGTCTTTGTCATGGCTTTCAAATAAAAAGTCCGATGCTTTTGATTGATTGTTGCTGTTACGTTTTTTTTTAAACACAAAAGACCGAGACGCAGGCGTGCCTGCTGTCTGTCTTTTTTTTATGTTATGACGTTATTGTTGGCCTATGCGTTGAGGCATGACCACTTTCGCTTGCAAATGTATGCAAAATAAGTATTATGTGCAAGCGAATGTGGAATTTTTTTTTGCTTTTCCCCTCTTAAAGGAATTGGGTTTTTCCCTTTGCTTAGACGATGCAAGGGGAAATGTGTTGTGTCCTCGGTGTTGCAAAGTGCCACTTTTATGATGTGTAAGTGGCACTTTGACAACGCCGAGTGGCTCTTTCTGTCAGCAAAAGTGACTGTTTGTGAGTGCGTGACGGCTTGATGCGTTGAGACGGGTGACGTTTGGCGTGAGGGTGCTGCCCTTTGCCGCACTGTGGAAGCCGCCTATGCCCGACGCTGCGTGCCAGCTGGCGTTAGGCGCGCCGTGTCCTGTGCGTGTCAGTCGTCGTCTTCGTCGTCGAAGAGGAAGTCGTCGTCATCGTCAAAGCCAAACATGACGGGCTCGGCAAACGCGTCTATGGCCCTGCGGTCTTTCTTTGTGGGCCTTCCCGTGCCTCTTGCCCTGTCCACGAAGCCGCTTATGCGGCTCATCTCGAGTATCTCGTATTGCTTGGGGTCGGTGACATTTTCGTATATTTCGGCCAGGAGTTTTGCTCCCACCCTTTGCTCTATGGGTTTCAGTACCTTGAAGGAGTAGACCACCGGCGGTTTTTTCACGCTTACCACATCGCCAGGCTTGACTGTGCGGCTGGGTTTGACGTTGGTGCCTTCCACTGTCACTCTTCCGTTCTTGCATGCGTCAGCGGCTATGGATCGTGTCTTGAATATGCGTGCCGCCCATAGCCATTTGTCTATTCTGGCTGTTGTGTCTGACATGTCTTGGGTTTTTTTCCGAGTTTGTTATACTGGTTCATTGTGATGTTGAGTCCTGCCAGCACGAAGCTCCTTATTATTTCCACGGCAGTATTGATGGTGGGCGTGAGCGTGTCCATGTCCTCCTGTGAGAATTTGCCCAGCACCCAGTCCACCTGCTGTCCGCGGCAGAAGTCGTTGCCTATGCCCATTCTTAGCCGTGCATAGTTCTGTCCTATGAGTTGCTGTATGTTTCCGAGTCCGTTGTGTCCTCCGTTGCTGCCGTTGCCCTTGAGTCTGAACTCTCCGAGTGGTATTGACAGGTCGTCTGCCACGACGAGCAGTCGGCTCTGGTCGATGTTTTCCTTGTTGAGCCAGTAGCGCACGGCGTTGCCGCTGAGGTTCATGTAGGTTGATG
>CAMGFM010000173.1 GCA_946055365.1 uncultured Prevotella sp.
ATGTTGACATCAAGCTCGTCAGAAATCACCGCCGCGAGGTCATAAATCATGCGCTTGCGGTCGATGCCCCTTATCTCTATGGTAGCGTCAAAGTACATGATGTCGTGCATGTCCCACTTGGCGTCGAGGATGCGCGACCCGTAGCCAGCCTTGAGCTTTGTGGCGATGTTGCAGTCGCGTCGGTGTATCTCTATCTGGTTCTTGTTGTTGATGTAACCCAGTATATCGTCGCCCGGTATGCAGTGGCAGCAGTTGGGAAAGACGAATGTAGAGATCGTGTCTTCGTTGATTATGACGGGCTTTTTCTTGTTGAAGCCTTCGCCCACGATGAACATTTTGTTTTTCTTGTCGTCCTTTTTGTCTCCTCCCTTGCCGAGGAAAGGCACAAACTTGCGCCATCCGCTCTTTTTCTCGTTGTTGTTGCCGTCGAGTTCTGCGATGTCGCTGTCTCCGAGCAGCACCGTGCGCTTGCCTATGGCGAGCAGCAGCTGTTCGGAGGTCTGCACGTCGTGTATCTCGCAGAGCCTGTTGATGATGGTCGTGGTGAGTTCAAAGCCGTGGTTGTGCAGCCAGTCGTCGAGTATGCGCTCGCCTTTCTTCTGTGTCTCGCGGTTGTCGCGCCTCAATATGGCGAGTATCTTGGCCTTGGCTTTGGCAGTGCTTACGAAAGATATCCACGACTGCTGCACGTGCTGTGACTTTGACGACAGTATCTCCACCTGATCGCCGCTCTGCAGGCGGTGGCTCACAGGCACGAGCTTGTGGTTTACCTTTGCCCCTATGCAGTGGCTGCCGAGGAAGGTGTGTATCTGAAATGCGAAGTCGAGCACCGTGCATCCCTGCGGCATGGTTTTGATCTCGCCCTTGGGCGTGAACACGAATATCTCGTTGGCAAAGAGATTGAGCTTGATGGTGTCGAGAAAGTCCATTGCGTCGGGCTGCGGGTCGTCGAGTATCTCCTTGATAGTAGAGAGCCAGTTGTTGAGTTCGCTGTCGTCATCTATGGTCTCGTTGTCGCCCTCTTTATACTTCCAGTGTGAGGCAAAGCCGTGCTCAGCCATCTCGTCCATCTCGTCACTGCGTATCTGCACCTCTATCCATTTGCCCTGCTTTGACATGAGAGTGACGTGCAGCGAGCGGTAACCGTTGGCTTTGGGGTGGTTGACCCAGTCGCGCAGGCGGTCGGGGTGAGAGTCATAGAGCTTGCTGATGGCCACGTAGATGCGGAAGCACTCGTCGTCCTGCTCGCTGCGCACTTTTGGGGTGAAGATGATGCGCACGGCGAGTATGTCGTATATGCCCTCGAAAGGCACGTGCTTTGCCTGCATCTTCTTATAGATGGAATAGGGACTCTTGACCCTCGCTTTTATTTCATACTGCACGCCCATGTTGTCGAGCACCTCGCGTATGGGCGACGTAAACTTGTCAAAGAGCATGTCTCGTTGGCTCTGTGTGTCGGCGAGACTCATTTGTATGAAGTTATATTCCTCTGGGTGTTCATATCTGAAGGAGAGGTCTTCAAGCTCGGTCTTTATCTTGTTAAGTCCAAGACGGTTGGCTATGGGCGCATAGATGTACAGTGTCTCGCCCGCAATCTTGTATTGCTTGTTGGCAGGCTGCGACGCGAGCGTGCGCATGTTGTGCAGACGGTCGCAAATCTTGATGAGTATGACGCGTATGTCGTCACTCATGGTGAGCAGGAGCTTCTTGAAATTTTCTGCCTGTGCAGATGCGTGTTCGCCGAATATGCCTCCCGATATTTTAGTAAGCCCGTCAACGATCTGGGCAATCTTCGGGCCGAAGATGTTTTCCATATCCTCCACCGTATAGTCGGTGTCCTCCACCACATCGTGCAGCAATGCGGCGCAGATGCTGGTAGATCCGAGTCCCATCTCCTCTGCGGCAATGCGCGCCACGGCTATCGGGTGCATGATATATGGCTCGCCCGAAAGTCGGCGCACGCCCTTGTGGGCCTGACGCGCGAAGTTGAATGCCTTGGTGATGATGTCTATTTTCTTGCGGTGGCGTGATGCTGAATAGATGTCCAGAACTTCCTTGAATGCCTGCTCAATCATCATGTTGTCAGCCGCCTCTCGCTGCTGTTCTTTCAAACTCTTGTCATCCATGATTGCGTCTCCTTATAGATTTAGGTTAGGGCTTCAGCTGACACGCGGACAGACTGGCGTCGTGTGGCGGGTGCAGTGGTTCAAGCCTTCGCGCCTTTTGTTGTTGGTAAAAATGTCTCGATATATGATATGTTGTTTCGATATATATAATAAGGTGTTTAGGGGAGTGCCATAGTGGCTGTCTCCCCTGATGAGAACGTGTGTGCAGGTGACGTGAGGTGCACTCCGTCGCGCCTGCCTTGACTGTTATGGGCATGTTTATTGACGTGTGGCATGACCCTGTCGTGCCTTTTATGAGGGACGGAGAGCCTTGCGGCGTTGCCCGTGGTGCGCTACCGCCTATTTCACTCTCAGCTTTTTGCCTGCCCTGATTTGTGTGCCGCTGATGCCGTTGAGCTTTTTGAGCTTGGCAACAGTGGTGCCGTTGCGCCTTGCTATCTCCGAGAGAGTGTCGCCTTGCCTTATTGTGACTGAGCGCGAGCCGCCCCGTGATCTTTTCTTTGACTTTTTGCGTGAAGACCTTGAGCCTGACGACCGTGAATAGGCAGGTGTGTCGTTGCTGACCTCCACTTCGGCGCGCCGTGCCAGCAGTGTCTCGGGCTTGTATGCGTAGACGGAGTCTTCCTTGTCGATGAATGACGTGACGAGCATCTCGGGCAGGCGCAGCACAGTGGGCCTTGCTGCTCCGTTAATGATGTTGCGGCGATACTGCGGATTGAGTTGCTGCAACTGTGCCGTCTCTATGTCAAGCACTTTGGCGAGCTGTTCAAAATGAATGTCGCGACTCACCATCACCGTGTCGCTCTTTGCAGGCAGCCTGCTCTCTGCCGGGCATATATTATGGTCGCAGTAATAGTTCATGATATAGTTGGCTGCGATGAAGGCAGGCACATATCCGCGTGTCTCCCTTGGCAGATAGGGATATATCTTCCAGTAATCGGTCTCTCCCTTGGCTCTGTGTATGGCCTTGTTGACGTTTTCGGGCCCGCAGTTGTAGGCTGCAATCACCAGATTCCAGTCGCCGAAAATCTTGTAGAGGTCGCTGAGATAGTGTGCGGCGGCGTATGACGAGCGTATGGGGTCGCGCCGCTCGTCTATGAGCGAGTTTACCTCCAGCCCGTAGTGCTTGCCCGTGGTTATCATGAACTGCCACAGTCCCGTCGCGCCCACTCTTGACACGGCGTTGGGGTTGAGAGCCGACTCTATGACGGGCAGATACTTGAGTTCGAGCGGCAGTCCGTAGGTCTCGAGAGCCTCCTCGAAGATGGGCATATAGAAGTTTTGTGCGCCGAGCATCACGCTCACCGAGCGTCTCAGCCTGCTTGTGTAGCGGTCGATGAATGTCTGCACCACTTCGTTGTAGGGCATTTCCATGACAGATGGCAGCTTTGAGAGTCGCTGCTTGTAGGTCTCGCGGTCGTAGACTGGGTTTACGTCTGTCATGTTGCAGTCGTTGTCAGGCTTGAGATAGGTCTTGTTGTTGTAGACACTCAGCAGACTGTCATAGCCGATGGTCATTCCCTCGGGCAGGTCTATTATTTCTTGCTTGCCGTCGGGGCTTGTCACGGTTATCTCGAGGTCGTCGTCGATTGTCTGTGCGTGTGCTGGCACTGTGGCGAGTGACACGAGTGCCGTGGCGATGATGGTGATGAGTGTTTTTTTCATTATTGTTGCTTGTCGGTATTGTTTCGGGGCGGCTGCGCGTGGCGTGTGCCGTCCTGTGGAGTGGCGTTGTCGTGGGGGTTCAGAACACTATGCTGCAGTTGAGGCCGAGGCCGCTGTGCTTGAATGGCGAGC
>CAMGFM010000174.1 GCA_946055365.1 uncultured Prevotella sp.
GTGAGTCATTTCACAGAGCGTCAATCACGGCGCAGATGTCGGCAAAGATGCGCTCCAGGCTGCCAAAGCCGTCAATGTGATGATGCGTGCCGTCTGTCTTATACCACTCGATGAGCGGCGCGGTCTGGCTGCGATACACGTCAAGACGCTTGCGTATGGTTTCCTCGTTGTCATCGGAGCGTCCGCTGAGCTGTCCGCGCTTTATGAGACGTGTCATAAGCTCCTCCTCCGGCACGTCAAGCTCTATCATGGCAGCTATGGAGTGTCCTCGCTCAGCCAGCATCTTCTTCAGGGCCTCAGCCTGCGGTATGGTGCGCGGGAAACCGTCGAATATCACTCCCTTGTGAGCCTTGCCAAAACCGTCGTAAACGCTTGCAAGGATGTCTATCATAAGGTTGTCGGGTATGAGCTGACCGTTGTCAATGAAACTTTTGGCTGTCTTGCCAAGCTCCGTGCCTCTGCTTATCTCACTGCGCAGCACGTCGCCAGTGGAGATATGTCCAAATCCATATCTCTCAATCATCTTGTCACTTTGGGTGCCCTTGCCTGAGCCGGGCGCGCCGAATATTACTATATTTTTCATGTTCTTTATGTTTGTTCTTAAAATAATCAGGCTTGTCAAAAAACACATTCAGGCTTGCCCAAAATGAATGGGCAGTAAAACTTTTCCTTGTTTTTTTACGTGCAAAGTTAAAAAAAATATCGGAAAACCTGCAATCTATGTGATGTTTTTGCTCTCTGATAGAATTTTTATTAGTATCTTCGCAGACCTATAACCGTAGACGCTGACAACAAAAATTACAAACCATATAGACGAAATGGACAATAACAAGACCTCACTGAGCAGCCGGCAGTATGCCGTGCCGTTCATTCTCATCACCTCACTGTTCTTTATGTGGGGATTTGCGCGCGCCATACTCGACGTGCTGAACAAACATTTTCAAAATGCGCTTGACATCAGCATCTCACAGTCGGCTCTGATACAGGTGACCACCTATCTCGGCTATTTCCTGATGGCCATGCCCGCAGGCATATTCATCAACCGCCACGGCTACAGGCGCGGCGTGGTGACGGGACTCGCACTCTTCGGGCTTGGCTCGCTGGCTTTCATACCCTGCTCTATGGCAGGCACGTTTGAGGCTTACCTCGTGGCACTCTTCGTGATTGGCTGCGGACTGGTGTTTCTCGAGACTTCCGCCAACCCTTATGTCACCGAGCTGGGCCCAAAGCCCACCGCCACGGCACGTCTCAACTTCTCGCAGTCGTTCAACGGCGTAGGCTCAATGTTTGCGACGCTTGTCGTGGGCAGCTACTTCTTCCGTGACAACAGCGGCAGCGACGATGCCGTGGTGCCATACACCGTCATGGGGGCACTGGTGCTGCTCATAGCACTGGCGTTCTCGCGCGTGAGCCTGCCCGAGATAGCACATGACGACGACAAGGACACCAGCGTGGGCAGCCGCAACCTGACACGCCTGTTCTCCAACCGCCTTTTCGTGTGCGGACTGCTCGCACTGCTCGCCTATGAGGTGGCGGAGATTTCCATCAACTCCTATTTCATCAACTACATGACGGGCAAGGGATGGATGGAGCCCGCCTCTGCCTCGACACTGCTCACCATAGGGCTTGGGGTGTTCATGCTGGCGCGCTTCATAGGGGCTGCCGTGATGACCAAGGTGCCGGCTGAAAAATATCTGCTGGCATGTGCCATAGGCACGGTGGCTTGCAACGCGCTGATACTTGCCGACCTCGGCATGACAGCGTCGGCGGCGGCTCTGCTCGCCAACTATTTTTTTGAGGCGATAATGTTTCCCACCATATTCTCCATCACACTGCGCGACCTCGGAGGCCTCACCAAGAGCGCGTCGTCTCTGCTCATGATGACTCCCGTGGGCGGATGCGGCTTTCTGCTGATGGGACTCATCGCCGACAGCGCGGGCGATTTTGTCACGCCTTTCATCATACCGCTCCTCGGCTTTGCCCTTGTGCTGGCCTACGCATGGCACTGCGTGAGAATGGAGAGCCGCGGACAGTAAGCGCATGCGGCATCGCACGACTGGCACAAGGAGGCTTTTCTCCCGACAACAATACTTTCCACGGCTGACAACAGGACGCCCTGACTTGTCCTCAGGACACCTCACACATGATCATAGGGCGTTTTCTGCCGTCAATAGGACACCTCGCCTGCCCATGACAGCAGGCCTGCGGCGCGCATTGACATTTCGGGCCTTTTATAAAGCGGCACTCCAGACACTCCAAAGCGGCGTTTTTGACATGACAAAGCGGCACTTCAGATTGCCTGAAGTGCCGCTTTGCTGAAAATGTAGCCGCTGTTGACGCAACGCCTATCTCACTGCCTTGCGCAGCAGTCCCACCTTGCCTTCATCCACCAGCTTTATCACAAGCTCGCCAAAGAGCGTGTTCTGCCATGCAAACCACTCTCTCGTGAAGTTGTCGGCATCGTTCACGTTAAACGACTCGTGTATGAAGCCCGTGCCGGCATCAGTGCGCTGGAGCATTTGCAGGCACTCCACGATCTCATTGTCGTCCTTACTGGTGAACGCCCTCATCATTATGGACATGGGCCACGCCATGTCATAGCCCACATGCGGGCCTCCGATGCCCTCGCCTGCCGTGCCGCGGAAGAAATAGGGGTTGTCCTCGCTCCACACAAAGCGGCGCGTGTTCTGATAGATGGGGTCGTTGATGTCCAAATCACCAAGATAGGGCAGGGCCAAGAGCGACGGCACGTTGGCATCGTCCATAAGGAACTTGCCGCCGAAGCCATCCACCTCATAGCAATATATCTTGCCATACTTGGGATGGTCGGCCACGCCATAACGCTGTATGGCTTCGCTCACCTCATTGGCAAGGCTCTCGCACTCACCTGCAAACGTGGCGTCGCCATTGACCTCCCGCAGTATCTCGGCTGCCTTGCGCAGCGACGAGACAGCCATGAAATTGGACGGAATGAGGAAAAGGAATGTTGTGGCATCGTCACTCGGGCGAAAAGCGGAGGCTATCAGGCCCACTGGATTGACGGGGTTGCCATAGCCATGATTGCACATGGTGTCGAGCTGGGCCTCTGTGACTCTCTGGAAGTGGTAGCTGCCGGGGCCGTCCTTGCGCTGCTGCTCACGGAAAACCCTGAGTATGTTGACCACAGCTTTGCGCCATTCGTCGCCAAAGACAGACGTGTCGCCCGTCACCTTCCAATATCTGTAGGCCAGCCTTATGGGATAGCACAGCGAGTCTATCTCATACTTGCGCTCGTGCAGCTCGGGCTTCATGTCAGTGATGTCTTCCGCCCACGTGTTGCCCTCATACAAGGGCACGGGGTTGAACGCGTTGGCATAGGGGTCGATGTTTATGCACTTGAGCTGGCGCAGTATCACGCCACGTAGCATCTTCTTGAGTTTCTTGTCCTTGTTGGCATACTGCACGTAGGGCCACACCTGCGCCCCCGAGTCACGCAGCCACATGGCATGTATGTCACCTGTATACACGAAAGTGTCTTCCTTGCCGTCGCCGCCGTCGGTGTAGTGTACGGTAGTGTCAAGTGTATTGGGAAAACAGTTCTCAAACATCCATGCAAGATAGGCATTGTCCTTGATGAGCTGCCTCACTTCCTTGATTTTCTTTTCTACTGCGTCAGACACAAAGAGCCGATCCTCCATCTTTGGACGCTTGCTGACGAGACGCGTGTTATCGCTTGCCGCTGTCATGTGCATGTCCGCAGATGCGCGGCACACGGCATAGGCACCGCCCATGCCCTCCGCAGGGCGGGCGTGCAGCTGTCCGCACGACAAGGCGAGCATGACGGCGGCGCAAGAAAGACTGTGTTTCCTGGTTTTCTTCATAATGAGATATGTAATGACAAAGGGTTTACAC
>CAMGFM010000175.1 GCA_946055365.1 uncultured Prevotella sp.
TTCATGGTGCCGGGCGATACCGACGACATAAAGCGCGAATATGAGGTGCTGCTAAACGAGTTGCGGCAGTTCAACCCCGACATGCTCGACAAGCACAGGGTGTTGGCGGTGACAAAGTGCGACCTGCTCGACGAGGAGCTAATGGACATGCTGCGCGAAACCCTGCCCGACGATCTGCCAGTGGTGTTCATAAGCAGTGTGAGCGGATTTGGACTTATGGAACTTAAGGACGTGCTGTGGCGAGAGCTCAATGCGGAGAGCAACAAGTTGCAGGCCATTACCTCTGAGGACACTCTCGTGCATCGCGACAAGGACATGACACGCTTTGCAGCCGAGATGCAGGAGGAGGGAGAGGACGACATAATATTCTTGGATGAGGACGACATTGAGGACATGGACGACCTTGACGACATAGAATATGTAGAGGAGGAAGACCTATGAGCAACGGCAGCGCGGCGGTCATGCGCTATGACATGGCGGAGGGCGTTACCGCCTTTTCCACCATGCGCCACGGAGGTGTCAGCACGGGCCGTTATGCCTCGCTCAACATCAATACTTATTGCGGAGACTCGCCCCATGCCACTGCCGCCAACACTGCCATACTTGCCGACACGCTCGGCATAGACAGCGACCGCATAATAATGCCACACCAGACGCACGGCACGGAGGTGCGCATGGTCACCAGAGAGCTGGCAGAGCTTCCTTGCCGTGAAAGAGGCATGATGCTCGACGGCGTGGACGCGCTCATGACCGATGTGAGGGGACTGTGCATTGGCGTGTCCACCGCAGACTGCGTGCCTATACTGCTCTATGACGAGGTCCACAACGCTGTTGCCGCCATACATGCAGGGTGGCGAGGCACGGTGGAGCGCATCGTGCAGAAGACCGTAAGGGAGATGGAGGCGGCTTATGGCACTGACAGCACCATGCTGAGTGCCGTGATAGGGCCGTGCATCTCACGCAAGAACTTTGAGGTGGGGCAGGAGGTCTATGACAAGTTCCTCAATGCCGCGTTTGACATGGCCTCCATCGCGGTGCAAGTGCATAACGGGCGTGAGCTTAAATGGCACATCGACCTGCCGCTATGCAACCTCATGCAGCTCGAGGAGTGCGGTGTGAGACGCTGCAACGTCATTGTCTCCGACCTTTGCACCTTTGACAACTGCGACAGGCTGTTTTCGGCACGCCGTCTCGGCACAGAGTCGGGACGCATATACACAGGCATAATGACAAAGGGCTGACCGCCTGCCTGTAAATGCACACTTTGCGCCCGCGTTTATAGGCGGCATATAGATTGCTTTGTCTTATTTTGTGTTTCAGTGGAGGTCTTATTGCCAGTCAAGGCATGGCTTGGCCTCTGCTTCTTTAGGCCTAAACATTAGATTCGCCCATATCAATATTAATAAAAACCTGACATCATTTCAATGAGATTACGCCTGACCATAATGTGCTTCGTCTTTGGGCTTTCGCTGTCGGCATCAGCACCTGTGAAAAAAACTTTTACCGATGCCGAACAACAGCAGATAAGCATACAGACACCCGGACTTTTCGAGCATAGCGATGCCTTTAACGTAGACTTCACCGCTCTCAAAGACTCTGAGTATTCCTTTCCGCTGCCCGTGGGCAAAACAGTGCTTGCAAAGCACAACGTTCTGGAGATACACACATCGGCAGGCGATGCCGTCAAGGCAATGTTTGACGGCACGGTGAGGCTATCCAGACATTATGGGGGCGACATGGGCAACGTGATAGTCATAAGACACCGCAACGGACTGGAGACTGTGTATGCCAACAACGCACAAAACCTTGTGGAGACGGGGCAGAGGGTCAAGGCAGGGGAGACCATTGCCATCGTGGGCAGCAGGGGTGGCAAGGCCGTGTGTGACTTTAGCGTCATGGTAAACGGCGGACGCATCAACCCCGCCACC
This sequence comes from uncultured Prevotella sp., assembly GCA_946055365.1. Classification (GTDB taxonomy): domain Bacteria; phylum Bacteroidota; class Bacteroidia; order Bacteroidales; family Bacteroidaceae; genus Prevotella. The sequence goes on from CAMGFM010000175.1 coordinate 1,929, forward strand.
ATCATCGAGCCAAAAAGTCACAGGCTGAGACGGCAAACACTGCTCTTTGAAAAGGCGGAAAAGGGCGTGAACGTCTCGGTGCTTGGCACTCCTGCCGACTTCGACGATGCCGCTTCTTCTGCGGAGCCCACAGACATCTTTGCCCATGCCAGCACTTACAAGTGGAACTTGCAGCTCATTGACAAAAGCAAGTGGGCCTATCCTCTGCCGGGCGCCAAGGTGATAAGCCCATACGGCGGCAAGCGCAGACATTCGGGCGTAGACCTGAAGACAAAGCCTCACGACAAGATTCTCGCGGCATTTGACGGCGTGGTCACACGCTCGGGCAGTTTCTCTGGCTATGGACTTTGCATCGTCATAAAGCATGACAATGGCCTGGAGACCCTCTATTCGCACCAGTCAAAAAACCTTGTCAAGACTGGAGAGCGTGTCAAGGCGGGGCAGGTGATAGGACTTACGGGACGCACGGGGCGAGCCACTACCGAGCATCTGCACCTTGAGGTGATGTATAAGGGCAGAAGAGTAAACCCCAACATCATCTTCGACCATAAGGCGCAGGCTCTCCAGCCCAATACCGTGACACTCACAAAGGCAGGCGGCATCACTTCCAAGAGAAACACGCCGTGATGCCTCGCCTTTTTGCGGCAGACAGAAGGACAGCCTGACGCTGACGGGAGCATCTGATTGCTGCATTGACATCATTCAGGTGATGCCTGCACATTCTTCAGATGAAGCCTTCACACTATTAAAGTATTATCTATACACCTCTTATTGTCATCCGTACATTACTTATTAACCGTTACACATTATGAAGAAGCATTTGACGGCAGCATTGTTTGCCTTTATGTCTATGGTAGTGTCGCTCTCCGCATGTGGAGGCAGCGACGACGACAACGGCGCAAAGCCCGAGGGTGGTGGCGGCAACACCACCGAGACAGTGGAAAGGACGCTGGCAAAGGGGGCAGACGTGAGCTGGCTCACGCAACTCGAGCAGGAGGGCAAGACCTTTTGCAATGCCAAGGGAGAGAAAAAGGAATGTATGCAGCTGCTCAAGGACCTCGGCTGCGACGCCATAAGGCTCAGGGTGTGGGTAAACCCCTCTGACGGATGGTGCGGCAAGGACGACGTGCTGGCAAAGGCGCGCCGTGCGCAGGCTCTCGGCATGAGACTGATGATAGACTTTCACTACTCTGACTCATGGGCCGATCCCGGCAAGCAGAATGTGCCTGAGAGCTGGCATGGATATACGCTGGGGCAGCTGCAGAAAGCCGTGGCAGAACACACAAGTGACGTGCTGTCGACGCTTAAGGCCAACGGCATAGACGTGGAGTGGGTGCAGATAGGCAACGAGACATCCAGCGGTATGCTCTGGCCGCTGGGACAGGCTCAGGGCAGCCAGTTTGCAGGCTATGTGTCGCTCAATAATGCAGGCTATGACGCTGCCAAGAGTGTCTATCCTGACGCTCTGTGTGTGATACACCTCGACCGTGGTCAGGAGCTGGCCCACTGCACGTGGATGTTTGACGGCATGAGGGCTGGCGGAGCCAAGTGGGATGTCATAGGACTGTCGCTCTATCCTTCCGACAGCGACTGGCAGGACTGTGCAAGGCTCTGTCTTGACAACATGCAGACCCTCGCCAGACGCTACGGCACAAAGGTAATGCTGTGCGAGACGGGCATGCCGTGGGACTCGCCCAACGCTTCTGCCATGCTGAAGAGGATGGTCGACGGCTGCAAGTCTATTGATGACTGTCTCGGCATATTCTATTGGGAGCCCGAATGTCCGCCGGGATGGAACGGCTATACGCTCGGGGCGTTTGACAATGAGGGCAAGCCCACAGCCGCCCTTGACGCTTTCGCAAGGTGAGAGCGCACGAGGATATTTCAGGGGCGGCGCATTGACATCTGAAAAGTGTCGTTTTTGCATCTGAAAAGTGCCACTTTTGCATCCTAAAGCGTCG
>CAMGFM010000176.1 GCA_946055365.1 uncultured Prevotella sp.
GAGCTGGTGAAACTGAAACACGAAGCCTATGTGGCTGTTGCGGAAATCGCTCAGACGGTTGCCCTTGAGGCTGCCCACGTCTGTGCCGTCTATTACTATGCTGCCGCTGTCTGGCGTGTCAAGCGTGCCCATTATCTGCAACAGCGTGGTCTTGCCTGCTCCGCTCGGACCCACAATGCTCACTATCTCGCCCTTGGAGATGTGGAGGTCTACGCCTTTTAGCACCTGAAGAGTGCCGAAGCTCTTGGTTATTCCCTTAATGTCTATCATTGTCCTTTTTTGTTTTATGTCTGTGTGCCGTATCGCCACTTTTTGCAAAGTTACAACAAACTGCCGACATTAGCGACAGGCGCGACTGTAAAAAAAAGAGCGTGTAATTTATGTCTTGCACCGCACTACATGCCGTCGGCATACATGCCCCATGGTCACGCGCGGCACACTCTGCGGCAAGAGAACGCCTGCCCTGGCACGGCCATGCCCTATTGCGCCCTCTTCTCGCCCCTCTTCAAGGCACGGCACACGGCACTGCCCATGCGTCCTATCCATGCCCTCAGCAGTTCGTAGGCACTCCTCTCCTCGGTGTGCTGCGGCTGGGCAAACGTCATCTCGTCCATGGTGTCGCCGCCGTGCTGGTCGGGGAACACGATGAGGAGGTTGGTGCCAGAGAAATATCTCGTTATCTCGTCGGGCAGGGTCTCAAGGGCGTTCTTGTAAGAGACCGTTCCCTTGCGCGCAGTCACCACCACAAACAGATGGTCGCTCTTGATGCTGCTCGCGAGGCGGGGCATCTCCACCCAGTGGGCCATCTCCGTGTAGGAGGCCCTCACTCTGGCATGGCGGTTTGACACATAGCCCTTGATATAGCCAAGCACGTCGTCGCGGCCATAGAACAGCACGCGGCACTCGAGGTTCTCTGACAGACGGCACACGCGCTCCAGCCAACGGTAAAAGCCCGGCTCAAAGTGGGCGCGTGACGGCACTGCCACCTGTATGCACCTTATGGTGTTGAGCGGATGGGCAAGGCGCGCCATGATGATCTGGCTCTTGAGACCGTTGAAAAGACTCTGGTGAAACTCTCCCCAGAACTTTTGCGACACCTCGGGATGGGAGTGCAGGCCAAGCAATACCTCCGTGGCACGATATTCCTTGAACGCGTGGCGTATGCCGTTGGCTATGTTGGCCGCCACACGCACCTGTGTCTGCATCTCTATGTCAGCCGACGACGCATACTGCTGCATACGCTCGAGAAGACGCTGGCCCTGCTCCTGATTGCGGCTCATCTCGGCATCGTCATACACTACATTGAGACCCACAAGGCCGGTCTTGTCGCCGCGCATCATCATGGCAAGGTTGGCGAGACGCTGCGCATACTCGGGATATTTCATCGGTATGAGTATCTTGTCCTCACGCCTCACGCCCTCATCGTGGGGCATCTCCTTGTCGCGGAGGATTATCTGCTGGGCGGCAGATTCGGTGACCATGGTGGAGATGACGCACGTGAAGAGTATCATGATGACCACACCGTTGAGCATGTCAAGCGTCACAAGAGGCACGCCGGGCGACAGCTCCATGTTCATGCCTATCATCACCATGGCAATGGCTCCCGCAGCATGGGCGGAGGTGAGACCGAACATCATGTGGCCCGACGACATGGGCATGCGAAACAGCAGTCTCGCGAGATATGCCGCCAGGGCCTTGCCGACAGTGCCAAATATCACGATCATAAGCACCACCATGATAATCTCACCGCCAGAGAAAAGTATGCGGAGGTTGATAAGCATGCCCACACCTATAAGAAAGTAGGGGATGAAAAGCGCGTTGCCTATGAACTCGATGCGATTCATGAGCGGAGAGACGTGTGGTATGAAACGGTTGAGTATGAGTCCTGACATGAATGCGCCGAATATGCCTTCCAAACCCACCGCCTCACTCAAGGCGGCACTCATGAACAGTATGCTCATAACAAAGATGAACTGCATCACAGCGTCACTGTAATGACGCAGGAACCAGCGCGCAAGACGGGGAATGAAAAAAACAAGCGCGCAACAGTACAAGACAAACTTAAGCGCAAACCATAGCCAAAACCAAGGGCTGGTGTCGCCGCCATATCCTGCCACAACCGCTGCCACGGTGATGAGCGACAGCAATAGCGACAGCATGGAAGAGCCTACCGAGAGCGTCACGCTGGGTTTGCGCTGCAGGCCATATCGGCCCACTATAGGATAGGCTATGAGGGTGTTGGATGCCATGATGCAACCCAAAAGGAGCGAGGCATAAGTGGAATAATGCAGGAGGGTGACGCTCGCAACGTATGTCAGCACGAAGGGTATGCCAAATGTAAGTAGCCCAAAGACACCAAGACGCGCGGTGTTGCGCCTCACTCCCTCCATGTCCATCTCCAACGAGGCAAGAAACATGATGTAATAGAGACCTACCTTGCCAAACAACTCAAAACTGTCGTCACGCTCAAGAATGTTCAAACCATATTTGCCGACCGCAACGCCTGCCAACACCATGCCTATAATGTGGGGTATGCGCAGCTTGCCCATAACGATAGGGGCGAAAAGTATGATGAGCAACACTACAAAGAATATCAAGGTAGGATCGGTTATAGGAAAACAATTTGACAGATCTATCATACTTATCTTGCTGGATGTTTTTATTTAATGACGGGTGTTGGTTGCAAAGGTACTGAAATTTGATGACATTTCTGTAATGTTGACCTGATAAAATGGTCAGCGGCTTTTCTCGGAGTCGTACTTATTGTATGAACACATAATAAAAGCGACACCTTAGCCTCACAATTCGGAACTTCTGATGCAAAAATGCCGAATTGACAATACTAAGGTGTCGCAGTGGGGGTATTAAGGTGCTACATTGGCTAAATCAATGTATAAAGAAAAGGGAAGAAAGAAAGGCAGGGAGAAAAACTATCCCTGCGCACGTTTCAAATAATTCAGCGTGAGCCCGTCAGGATTCCCTTGATATAAGGCATCCAGAACCTCTCGAAAGACATCACCAGGCGATACGGCATCGAAGAGTGTCATGCAGGAACGCACCTTGAGGGCATCTATATCGCCGAGCATGTCTGTCGGCGACTTTCCACGGTGTTGCAGCAACGCCACGGCAATCTCCCTTAGCCTTGCGCCAAGCACAGGATGTTCAAGATAATCCTTTGCCTCGGCATATCCGCTGATGCCGTAATATTTGGCACTTCTGCTATAACCCAGCACCGCCAACTGCGGAAGGATGAACCATATCCAGTGCGTGCGCTTGCGCCCGTTTTCTATTTCGCGTAAGGCTGTATAATAGTAGTTCTTTTGCGCCGTAAGGAAACGTTCAAGGTCGTAACAACGCATGCACTTCATTTCAACAGTACCTTTCATACCACTGACGCTTTTCTGGCGTGTCGATGGAGTCATTCTCACTGATGATGCAGCTTGTATACAGGTCATCGGCAATGGTGAGAATGATGTCCGAGAGTTCAAGCGTCTGCTCTAACTCCTTGCCCTGCGGACAGAACAGCCGCATGCGCTTCATTGCCTCATATCCATAAATGGCTCCCATGATGTTGCCGCACACCGCTCCGGTGGAGTCACTGTCACCGTCGTGGTTTACAGACGCGACAATGGCATCCTCAATACTGCCAACGTGACGGACGACACAATAGAGGGCAATCGCCCAAGCCTCTTCGCCAGTCCATCCCTCGCCAAGCGAGCGTATGTTTTCCGCATCACTTCTTTCGTTGGCGGCAAGTCTTACGGCCATACGGGTGAGGTTGGCAAGAAAACGCTTGGCTTCCTCGTATTCACCTTTGTATATTATTACTGTCCGCTAAACCATAAAACATCTTGTCCAACCTCTTGAAACATAGA
>CAMGFM010000177.1 GCA_946055365.1 uncultured Prevotella sp.
AGTAATGCGTCGATGGTAGGTTCTTGTCCGCGGAAACGCTTGTAGAGAGTCATGGGATGCTCCGTGCCGCCCTTGGAGAGTATGTTATCGCGGAAGCTCTTGGCCGTGGCGCGGTCGAATATGCCGTTTTGCTTGAACACGCTGAAAGCGTCGGCATCGAGCACCTCCGCCCATTTGTAGCTGTAGTAGCCTGCGGCATATCCGCCTGCCATGATGTGCGAGAACTGTGTGGTCATGCAGGTGTCGGGCAGCTGCTCCGTGACCATGGCATCCTGCCATGCCCTTTTCTCAAAGGCGATGAGGTCGTCGTCAAACGGCTTGTCCATGGTGTAGTAGGCCATGTCGAGCAGTCCGAAGCTCACCTGTCTCATGCAGGCAAAGGCTGCCATGAAATTGCGGCTGCGCATGATGCGGTCGATGAGCGCGTCGGGCATAGGCTCACCCGTCTGATAGTGGAAGGCAAAGGTGCGCAGGAACTCGCGTTCCGTGGCATAGTTTTCCATGAACTGCGACGGCAGCTCCACAAAGTCCCACCATACGTTGGTGCCGCTGAGGCTTTCAAACCTCGTGTTGGCGAACATTGCGTGCAGCGAATGTCCAAACTCGTGCAGGAATGTCTCCACCTCGCCGAGTGTAAGCAGTGCTGGCTTGTCGTCGGTGGGCTTGGTGAAGTTGGTCACCACGCTCACGTGAGGCCTCACGTTCACTCCCTTGCGGTCTATCCACTGTCCCTGAAACTCTGTCATCCACGCTCCGCTCTGTTTGCCCGCTCTCGGGAAGAAGTCGGCGTAGAGTACGGCGAGGTAGGTGCCGTCTTCGTCAAACACCTCATAGGCCTTTACATCGGGATGATACACCTGTATCTCGCTGTTGGGCTTGAATGTTATGCCATAGAGCCGTGTGGCAAGGGCAAACACGCCCTCTATCACCTTTTGCAGCTGAAAATAGGGGCGCAGCATTTCGGCATCGAGGTCATATTCCCTCATTTGCAGCTTGTGGGAGTAGTAGCTTGTGTCCCAAGGCATGAGTTTGAAGTCCTGTCCCTCGCTCTTGCGTGCCTCCTCTTCAATAGACTGAAACTCTCTGATGGCTGTAGGCTTGTAGGCATCGGTCAGTTGGTGCAGCAGACTGTACACGTTGTCCTTGCTGGAGGCCATGCGGTGTGTCATAACATAGTCGGCAAAGGTGTCAAAGCCCAGTATCTGCGCTATCTCTCGCCTGATGTTGATGAGCCGTTTGCAGATGGCTATGTTGTTTTCGCCGTTGTCGTGTGTGCCTACGGTGTTGCGTGCCATGTAGAGCTGTCGTCTCAGTTCTCTCCGTGAAGAATAGGTCATGAAAGGCGAGTAGCTCGGATAGTCAAGCGTGAAGAGCCAGCCTGTCTTGCCGTTTTCCTTTGCCGCCATGGCGGCTGCTTCCCTTGCCGTGTCGGGCAGTCCGTCGAGGTCATTCTCATCGGTGATGTTGAGCGAGAACGACTTGTTTTCCTTGAGCAGGTTTTGCGAGAACTGCAATGACAGCAGATCGGCCTCTTCGGTGAGCTTTCGCAGTGTCTCCTTGCCCTCGTTGTCGAGGAGTGCGCCGCTTCTCACAAAACCGTCATAGCTGTTGTTGAGCAGCATCTGCTCTTCGGGCGTGAGCTGGCGGTGGTGTTCGTAGACATGTTTGATGCGTTCAAAGAGCCGTTTGTTGAGTTTCACGTCGTTGGCGTGCTTTGTGAGTATGGGACTCAGCTTCTGGGCGAGAGCGTCAAGCTCGTCGCTGGTCTCCGCGCTCAACATGCATGAGAACACGTTGGACACTCTGTTGAGCAGGCCGTAATAGCCTTTCTCCTTGTCCTCGTCCACTCTTATGATAGTGTTGTCAAAGGTAGGCTCGGAGGGGTCGTTGAGCATCTTGTCTATCTCTTCGTTGTCTCTCCTTATGCCTTCGATGAATGCCTCCTCGTAGTCGCCAGTCTCAATAGTGTTGAAAGGCACTGTGTCGTGTGGGGTGTTGTATGGCAGAAAAAAGGGATTGACCCTTTCTTTGTTGTTGCTGTTGTGTTCCATTGCAGTCTGTTGAGATATATAATTAGCCTGTTGCTATATATAAATGTTTTGTTTGATGTATATAATGTATGCTGCATGAGCGGCGCAAGTGCCGTCTTCTCTGCGCCAAAAGCATTCTCTCTATGTCAGGGTGACGCTTGCCGCACGCTAAAGTGCCACTTTCACCATTCCAAAGAGTCACTTTTTTATGCTCAAGTGCCGCTTTTTCTATGCTAAAGTGCCTCTTCTTGGATGTCGTGACGTTGTCTTTGGCACACTCTTGCGGCTTGCCGCGCTTGTGTAAGCCCCAAAGAGCATTGTGGCAGACATCATTTTCATTTGTCCGATGCCCCGTCTCCTTGTCCTATAATGCGAGTTGCCCCGTCTTGCAAGGCATACATCCCTTTGCCTTATGGCAATTAGCTTTGCCGCAAAGGATGCGCAGTGACGGCATCACCTGTCCATTTTGCCTTTCAGTTTGTCCGAGTACCACACCTGCAGCCGCCCCTTGTCGTCACAGTAGATGAGATATGCCATCAGGCGGTCGTGCGAGCGCAGCAGCTCTATGGCCTTTGTCTTGCCCATCACCATGAATGCCGTGGCATAGGCATCAGCCGTGGCGCAGTTGTCGGCTATCACCGTGGCAGACAGCAGGCTGTGCTGCACGGGATAGCCCGTTCTGGGGTCGATGGTGTGAGCATATTTCTTGCCGCCCTTGTAGTAGAAGTTGCGGTAGTTGCCGCTTGTTGCCATGGCACTGTTGTTGAGACGCAGAATGGTCTGTATATCCTTGTTGGCATTGAGCGAATCGTCCACGGGCTTTGCCACTCCTATCTTCCACGCCGCGTTTTTCTCGCTGACACCCCTTGTTATCACTTCGCCGCCTATCTCCACCATGAAATTCTCTATGCCCTTGCTGTGCAGCAGGCTCGCCACCACGTCGCAGCCGTAGCCCTTGGCTATCGCGCTACAGTCGATCATCACGCGCGGGTCGGCCTTCTGCACCTTGCCGTCATTGAGTGACACCTTGTCATAGCCCACGAGAGCGAGCAGGGAGTCCACCTGTGCCTTGCCAGGCATGTTGCCGCTCTTGAAGCCGAAGCCCCACACGTTGACAAGTGGCGCGACGGTGATGTCAAACGCGCCGTCGGTGTCCTTGGATATTCTCTCCGCAAGCTCAAACACGGTGTCAAACATCTTGTTTGTGTGGTGTGGCTGTCCGCTGTTGACGAGAGAGATTATTGACGTCGGGTTGAACGTCGACAGAGCGTCGTCCACCTTTTTCATCTCTGCCCTTATCTCCGTGTGCAGGCTCCTGTCATATTTGTAGATGATGCTGTATGTGGTGCCAAACACCATGCCCGTGTCGTGCTGATAGGGCGTGTTTCGCTCCCTGCTGGCTATGTAGACGGTGCCAGCTATGAGAAACAGCAGCAGCAAAGCCTGCATTATGATTTTTCGTCTGTTGCCTTTCATGTCGTGCGCTATGTGTGTTGTGTGTGAGTGAAGTGTGCTTATAGTTCGAATGTCACGTTGAATGTGGCTCCCAGTCGTGTGCTTCCCTGCTTGCCATAGCCAGGCACGTACCAGGTATTGCCCATCTCGTTGTCGCCTTCTGATATTCGCCGTCTGTATCTCAGCGACCAGCCGAGTCGAAACGGGCCTGCTATCTTTGCGTCTACGCCGAACACGGCTTCCAGCCAGTGATAATTTGACTTGAGGCCCATCGCCCTGAAGTCTGCGTCGTCACCCCACACCGGGTCTTTGAGCCCTACGCTCCACACGTCATATTTATAATAGGTGAAAGCATATCTTGC
>CAMGFM010000178.1 GCA_946055365.1 uncultured Prevotella sp.
CACCGGACGCAAGTAGTGATGACGCTTTCTTCAATCTCTTGGCGGCAACCTTGTTTGCACGCCTGCCTCTCATGCCCACCACGTCGGCATTGGCCGCCGCACGCTTGCGGAATATCACAAGCAGCAGCACAAACACCAACGTAGGCAACGCCAACATCAGCCAATAATACATGCTGCCCACATAAAACGCGCTGTCCTCGGCCTTGGCCTTGGCATAGGAGCCAGTCTTGATGCCGCGGATGTCGCTGACGGTCTTGTCAGAATAGTCTGTAACGGAGGCAGACTTGCCGTCGCCAGGCTCTACCTTGACCTTTATCGGCTCTGTCTTCAGGGTTTTGAACGCATTGACCGAGGTGTCATAATATATAAATGTGACGGACGGTATGACATAGTCGCCCTTGTTGCGCGGCACAACAAGATAGTCATAGCTCATAGAGCCCTCCAGACCGTTTGTGGTAATCTTGGTGTTGTCGCTGACCTTGGGGTTGTATCGGTCAAAGTCCTTTGGAAAGTCGACCACGGGCTGCTTGATGAGCTTCATGTTGCCCTTGCCCGTCACGGTAATCCTCATTGTGAGCGGCGAGCCAGCTTTTATCGTCTGCTGGTCAAGGCTTGCTGCAATGTCAAACTGTCCCACCGCGCCAGAAAAGCCAGCCGGCTTGTTGGGCAGTGGGTCTACCTGTAGCTGCAAGCCCGGTGCCACGATGCTGTGCTTGACCTCGGTGTAGCCAGAGCCGCCGTTGAAAAACTCCTCAAAGGGGTCTACGCTCGTCTGCTGCACCACCACGCCGTTGAACGTGATGCTCGGTATTGAGAGTTTGCCCGTGACCTGCGGATAAAGCACATACTGGCTCCATGTGACACAGCGATAGTTTCTGCCGTTCACGTTTTCCAGATGAAAACTCTTCTGTTGAGGCATAGGAACCTCCTGCGTGTGAAAGCCCGTGAGGTCTGGCATCTTGACATCAAGCTGCGTGAGGTCAACAAGAGTATATACCTTGTAAGTGAGAAGCACTGGCTCCTGCTCATACACACGTGTCTTGCTGGCACTAACCTTGACAAACAGGTCATTGCCTGAAATCTTTGTGCCTGCCTTGCGCATAGACCCGGGCCTGCCGTTGCCTCCCTGCGGCCTGCCGTTGGCATTGGCGGCACTGCCAGACACCGTGATTGTCACAGACGACGAAGATGCGGCCTTGCCGTCCACCTTTGCCTTGGCTGGACCGACGGTAAACTTGCCTGCCTTTGACGCATAGACAGTGTAGGTGTAGGTAATGGACTGTGAAGACGACGTCTTGCCGTTGACCATGCTATAGCTGGACTGTGTAGATGTGTACGGACCGGCTATAACCTCCAACCCGTCAGGAAAGGAAGAGGCACGAAAGTCCTCCACCTTGTGGTTTGCTATTGTATATGACACCTGAAAATTGCTGCCTGTAGCCACCTCAGACGGCGCACTGACCCTGATGTTCTGGGCCAATGCCGCTACACAGCACACCAATGACAATAATAATAAGGTATATATTCTGTTCATTGCTTCATAACGCAGATTATTGGCAAGCGAGAATAAGCGTCCTTCACACGCCACATCTCACTTGCCATGTAATTATCCATACTATTTCGCTCATCAGGCAGACAGTCATCACCAGTTTTTCTGCAACCTGCGCGACTTCATGCGGCGCATGGCATCATCAACCTTGCGCCTTGTGTCCTGCTCATTCTGCATGGCAGCATTCAACAGCTGCTCTGCATTTTCCCGACTCATGTTTTCCTGCTGCGGTTGCTGTTGTTGCTGCTGTTGCTGTTGTTGTTGCTGCTGTTGCTGCTGTTGTTTCTTATCTTCCTCTTCCTTTTGTTTCTGCTTTTCCTGCTGCTGTTTTTTCTGCCCGTCCTGCTGTTTTTTGAGTTGCCTCATACACAACACGAGGTTGTAGCGCGTCTCGTTGTCTCCGGGATTGTCACGCAGGCTCTCCTTATAGGCATTTATGGCCTCTGCATAGAGACGGCGGTTCTGGCATATCACGCCAATGTTGTGAAAAGACATTGACCTGCGCAGCCTGTTCTTCTCCATACTGCCAGCCAACTCAAACTCCGCCACTGCCGCCGAGTCATTTTCCTGCATCATATAGGCACAGCCGAGATTGTAGTGAGCCTGCGGATTGTCGGGATTAAGCTCCACGGCCTTGGCAAACTCCGCCTCAGACTTGGCGAACTGCTGCTGGCGGAACACTCTGTTGCCTTTGCGTATGCAAGAACGGTCGCTTTGGGCGAAAGATGCGGCAAAGGAGAGAGACAGAAGAGCCAGTATCACAAATCTTTTCTTGGAAAACAGCCCCATCTTTCTGACCAACGGGTTGCTTCTCTCAAGCACGCACACCTCTATAATAAGCAGCAACAGCACTATAATGGCAAAAGCCTGAAACTGCTCTGCATATTCGCTGTAGACCACGCTCATCGTTTCGCCTTTCTGCAAGGCAGACAGCTCACGGTCGAGCCTTTCCTGTGCATCGTTTGTGTTGTCCACATGTATGTAAGTGCCTTTGCCAGCCTTGGCCAAGTCCCTGCACATATTCTCGTTGAGGGCTGTCATCACCACCTTTCCGCCGTCGTCGCGCATGTATTCGCCACCTCCCACGGGTATGGGTGCGCCCTTAGGGTCGCCAATGCCGAGTATGAAGACGTTAATGCCTTTCTTGTTGGCCTCCTTGGCAGCCTCCATGGCCTGCCCCTCATGGTCTTCGCCATCGGTAATGAGTATTATGGCGCGCCCAATGTTGGGCTGTTGCGTGAAACTCATCGACGAGAGCCTTATGGCACGCGCAATGTCAGTACCCTGCGTGGCTATCTGCGAGGGGTTGATTGACTCCAAAAACATCTTGGCAGACATATAGTCGCATGATATAGGCATCTGCACGAAGGCATCACCAGCAAACACCACGAGTCCAATCTTGTCATTAACAAACTTGTCTATGAGGTTTTCCACAAGCATCTTGCTCTTTTCCAGCCTTGAGGGAGCCACGTCCTCGGCCAGCATTGAGTTGCTGACATCTATGGCTATCACTGTCTCTATGCCATTGCGGTTGTCGGTAGCAACCTTGCTGCCCCTTTGCGGACGTGCGAGTATCACCGCCATGAGTGCTATGGCAGCCATGACAAGGCAGAACTTGAACGTGCGTCTGCCGTCAGACACGTCTGGCATGAGCGTTTTGAGCAGATCGGGCTGTCCTATGCGTGCAAGGTTCTTCCTGCGTCTCCATCCTGCCAGCAGCCATACGGCCACAAGCACTGGCACAGTACACAAAAGCCACAAATATGATGGTTCTTCAAATCTAAACATAATACTTCTGTTACATTAAGGTATTCTGCGCAAGACAGTAACTCTCAGCAACACCTCCATCACGAGCAGCACAAACGCCAGCAAGGCGAATGGCTTATAGGCCTCATAGCGTTTGGAAAAACGCTTGACATCCATTCTCGTCTTCTCCAACATGTCGATGTCCTTGTAAATCTTCTTCAGTTCGGTGTTGCTGGTGGCACGATAGAAATGGCCGTCTGTCGTGTTGGCAATGCTTTCGAGCGTCTTGCTGTCTATCTCCACGGGTATCTTCACATACTGCACGCCACCAGCCACGGGCATAGGATAGGGAGCCAGCTTGTTAGTGCCTACCGCCACAGTGTAAACCCTTATGCCAAATTTGCGGGCAATCTGTGCGCTCGTCATAGGCGATATGTCACCCATATTATTACTGCCGTCTGTGAGCAGTATTATGACCTTGCTTTTGGCCTTGGAGTCTTTGAGACGCGACACGGCGTTGGCAAGTCCCATGCCGATGGCAGTGCCG
>CAMGFM010000179.1 GCA_946055365.1 uncultured Prevotella sp.
AGAGCGGCACGGGGAATGGCAACAGAGGTTGCACGACACCCCAAGAACACAGACCAAGAACGAAAACTCATTTTTCAACATAGGCAGGACACTGTGCGTCATCGGAAATATCGCCAATGACAAGCAGTGGACAGCCGACAAGCGTGCAAATGCGGGCGTGTCACACATGACACACCCGCATTTCTTTTTTTTGTAAAGTGCCACACCCCAGCAGTCACGTGGCACCTTACAGCAGCCGAGTGGCACTCTACGACAGTCAAGTGGCACTTCACAGCCACCAAGTGCCACTTCACAACAGCCAAGTAGCACTTTAAGACAGCCAAGTGACTCTTTTTCACAGACAAAGCGGCTCGTTCTCCTCACATAAGACATGGCTTGCGCTCCGCAACATGCCTGTGCAGCCTTGCCATGCCGTCTGTCTCACCGCAAACGTCGCACTGCAGTGTTACCGCACACACAACCATAAGTGTCTAAAAGTAACTAAAATTTGAGAAAAACTCATGCTTTTATTTGGTGGTGAAACTTAAAAGAGCTATATTTGCGCTGTCTAATTGACAAATCGAAAGAATTGCAATCATAGAATCTATTAACACTAAAACCTTATTCAATATGAATGTTGAGAAAATTATGCAGGGGCTTGAAGCCAAGCATCCGGGCGAGGCAGAATATCTGCAGGCTGTACGTGAAGTGCTTACTTCCATCGAAGATGTCTACAACCAGCATCCCGAGTTTGAGAAAGCCAAACTCGTAGAGCGTCTTGTAGAACCCGAGCGCATCATTACATTCCGCGTGCCTTGGACAGACGACAACGGCGAAGTACACGTAAACATCGGCTATCGTGTGCAGTTCAACAGTGCCATTGGCCCGTACAAAGGCGGCTTGCGCTTCCATCCGTCGGTAAACCTCTCAATACTCAAGTTCCTCGGATTTGAGCAGACATTCAAGAACGCCCTCACCACACTGCCCATGGGCGGCGGCAAGGGTGGCTCTGACTTCTCTATACGCGGACGTTCCGACGCTGAGGTCATGAGGTTCTGTCAGGCATTCATGACAGAGCTCTATCGCCACATCGGTCCCGACGAGGATGTTCCCGCAGGCGACATCGGCGTTGGCGGACGTGAGATTGGCTACCTCTTCGGCATGTACAAGAAACTCACACATCAGTATCAGGGCGTGCTTACTGGCAAGGGCCTGGAGTTTGGAGGCTCACGCATACGTCCCGAAGCTACGGGTTACGGCGCGCTATACTTCGTGCAGCAGATGCTCGCCACACGCGGACATGACCTCAAGGGCAAGACCGTGGCCATATCTGGCTTTGGCAACGTGGCATGGGGCGCAGCCAAGAAGGCCACAGAGCTTGGCGCAAAGGTCATCACGCTCTCCGGTCCTGACGGCTACATCCTTGACGAGGCTGGCATCGCAGGCGACAAGATAGACTACATGCTTGAGCTGAGGTCAAGCGGCAACGACATCTGCCAGCCCTACGAGGACGAATATCCAGGCTCAAAGTTTGTGGCAGGCAAGAAGCCATGGGAAGTCAAGGCAGACATCTATCTCACCTGCGCAACGCAGAACGAGCTTAACGGCGAGGACGCTGCCATGATACTCGCACAGAACCCCATCTGCGTGGCAGAGGTTTCCAACATGGGATGCACGGCAGAGGCTGTGGAGAAGTTCACAGAGGCCAAGCAGCTCTTCGCTCCCGGCAAGGCTGTCAACGCAGGCGGCGTGGCCACATCGGGTCTCGAGATGACACAGAACTCAGTGCGCCTGAGCTGGAGCGAGGCAGAGGTGGACGAGAAACTCCACTATATCATGCACTCCATACACGAGCAGTGCGTGAAATATGGCAAGCAGCCCGACGGCTTCATCGACTATGTGAAGGGTGCCAACATCGCAGGCTTCATGAAGGTGGCCAACGCCATGATGGCACAGGGCATCGTATAACGCGACAAGTGTAAAACAATATCGGGAATGTGTCTGAGAGACTTTTCATGACACATTCCCTTTATACGTTTATATGTCACACACGACAGCACCGCACATGTGCCATGCCAACATGTGCCTCTCACGTGACAAACATTAGCATCACATCATAACAAACCACAAACAACCGAATATTGAAAAGACTGACCACGACACTTATTGCCGCCCTTATGATTTGCCTCGCGGCACACTCGCAAGACCAACAGCGCGGCAAGGCCACCTATTATTCAAAACGGGCCACTGGCGCACGCACAAGCAGCGGCGAGAGAATGCACCATGACAGCCTCACCTGCGCACACCGCAGCTATCCGTTTGGCACTCTGCTGAGAGTGACCAACGAGCGCAACGGAAGACAAGTGGTGGTGAGGGTCATCGACCGTGGCCCTTTTGCAAAGGGAAGGATTATCGACCTGTCGTATGCCGCAGCCAAACAGCTCGGAATGTTGCAACAAGGGGTGGACATGGTGACCGTGGAGCCTATCACAAACACACGAATACCCTACAAGGCTGAGCCTCTGCTCATGCCAGAGATTGACTTCAGGGTGACGGAGTATATCGTGCCTGCCGACGGGGAGCTGCACCTGTTTGTAGACCCCACTCCAACCAAGGACAACGGCAGCGCAGGCAACAACAGACAGACAATAAAGAACGGCAAGGCGAACAAAGGAAACAATACGGCAAGGAGAAAATGACAGACTTGAGCCTCTTGAGAATAATGTGACTGAACCTAATAATAATTTTGACCGTACCAAAGAGCTGACAGAGCGCACATATCGGACGGCAGGAAATGGACCTGACAACAATTCGGGCCGCACCTTAGAAAAAACAATCTACACCTAATAAAGAACAATCTACACCTAATAAAGAACAGACTACGCCTAATAAAGAACAGACTACACCTATTAAGAAAAAATCTGAGCGCACTTGACACCGCCCTGACCGCATCAGCAAAAAGACTCAAGCACACTGCACGCACACGGAACTGCACGCAAATGACAAGCTCCTGCCAAACAAGATTTTACAGAGTTAATATAATAACACAAGTGACGGCATCGCATCACATACACAAACGGTATCATAACATATAGCGACGGCATCACATCACATATACAAACGGTGTTATAACATATAGAGACAACAATATTAGCACACGGACACGCATGACACGACATGCCGCCGCCAGTGAAAACTTGCGTGCAGCCGTCCATAACATGCACATGCACACTAATGTGTCTACAAAGGCATAAACACGCATCTCCAAAACGGCAGAAGACACGCGTCGAGCCTACCGCCATTATACAACACTACATGACAACCAGAGCCGCAAGCCGTCAACGATATATCTCATCGCCCTCTTCCTGCGTCTGCACCTGCTTTTTCTGCTTGCGGACGGCAGACTTTTTTGCCTTTGCCTTGCCTGCGCTGAGAGTGTCAGCGCGGGTTGTCTCGCTCATGTCCACAGGAGCCATGGCCTGATTGGCTTTCTTCTCGGCCGCACCGCCCACAACAGCACCGCCGGCCATGCCTATCACCGTGCCTACATTGCTGCCATGGCCTCCGCCAACGATGCCGCCCACTGCCGAGCCAAGCATACCGCCAAACGAGCCGCCCATATAGGCTCCGCTGCCTGCTGCCGTGCCGCAACCGCTGCACAGAATGAGGCTACAAACTGCAAAAAAACACAACTTTCTCATATAGCACTTACTGTTTATTGTTTTAGGCGGGCTTTGTTAATTGTTCACACATTCTTATAGCCAAGAGGTGTTCACCGCTTTCACTGCCCCACCGTTGATATTTCAATGTTTTTTTGGCTTACTTTTTCGAGAGCCTTTAGCTT
>CAMGFM010000180.1 GCA_946055365.1 uncultured Prevotella sp.
GTGAGGGTGTATTTTGGATGAGGTGTGATTGTATTTGTAAGGGGTGTGATTGTCTTTTTGTTGGTGCGGCAGGTCCCTTTGGCGTCTCCGTGCCTGCTGTCTAAGGGGTGCAATGACCTATGCAAAGTTACAATAAAGAAGTGAAATATGGGCATAGTCGTCAGTCCTTTTTCATGACAGCCTGCATGGCTTTGTACATAAAATCGCTGACGAATAACAGTTTAATGAAATAAAATGCGTAACTTTGGTTTTCCAACCTCTCATCTGCGCCGTCATGGACGCAGACAGAGGCGGTGTGACGGCTCTGAGGGAAGGTGTGTAGTAAGTAAAGACATGTTTTTATATCACTAAAGTAAGCAAATGAAACAAGAGAATGAAAATGCCGTGGGGCTGAGGGCCGACGAGCGTTTCATGCGCATGGCACTGGACGAGGCGGAATGTGCGCGACAGAAAGGAGAAATACCCGTCGGGGCTGTGGTGGTGTGCCGTGACCGTGTGGTGGCAAGGGCGCACAACCTCACGGAGACGCTGTGTGACGTGACGGCACACGCCGAGATGCAGGCTCTTACGGCAGCCGCCAACTCTCTGGGCGGCAAGTATCTCACAGACTGCACGCTGTATGTGACTCTCGAGCCGTGCGTGATGTGTGCAGGGGCCATAGGATGGGCGCAGGTAAGGCGGCTTGTCTATGGCGCATCCGACCAGAAACGGGGCTACACGTGCCATGCGCCGGGTGCCTTGCACCCCAAATGCGAGGTCAGAACGGGCGTGCTGGCGGAGGAATGTGCCGAAATGATGACGGCTTTTTTCAAGGACAAGAGGCGATGATGACACCGTGGAGGTACGGCAAGGGCATTACCGCACTGACAAGGCGCAGGCTTGGAAATGGCATAGTGGCTGTTTACGTCGGCAGCGTGCCTCTTTGGACATCGCAAAGTGGCTGTTTACATTTGCAGCGTGCCTCTTTGTACATCGCAAAATGGCTGTTTACATTTGCAGCGTGCCTCTTTAGACATCGCAAAGTGGCTGTTCACATTTGCAGTGTGCCTCTTTAGACATCGCAAAGTGGCTGTTTACATTTGCAGCGTGCCTCTTTAGACATCGCAAAGTGGCTGTTCACATTTGCAGCGTGCTTCTTTGTACATCGCAAAGTGGCTGTTCACGGCTCAGGAGAATGGAGGGCAGGGCTGGCAAGTTAATGCTTAAAAATATATAAAAACACGTTGGCTTTTCGCACTATCCATTAAGAATGTTGTACTTTTGTCGTGCAATGAAGTACTTTTTGTTTTTAATTTTCGCAGTTCTTTTTCTTTCGGGATGCTCACAGACCGAAGACGACAAGGCAAGGCCTTTGCTTGACAAGATAGAAACGCTCTATGAGGGCGGCAAATATGCTGAAGTCCTTGACTCTATAACCATGCTGCGCAGCAAATACCCCAAAGCCATAGAGTCGCGCAACAAGGCTCTCGTGCTGTGGTGCAACGCCTCGCTCAAGTTGGCGCAAGATGACGTGGCGCAGACCGAACTCAAGATGAGGGAAGTGCGCGCGCAGCTCGACACGGTGACCGACCGCTACCGCCGCAATATGCTCAGTCTTAGGCACGACTCGCTCGAGGCGCGCTTTGAGGCCATGTGCGGAGTGGTGAGAATGATACACATGAGACAAAAAAAGCAGGCTGAGGAGCAGAATGTCGCCAAGGACAATGAATGACATGCGACTTTGGCGTGGCTTCACTGCCCAGGGGCGGGCTTAGGGCTTGCTTTTGTGTATGATGTCCATGCACTTGCGTGTGATGCTTCTGCACTTGCGTGCGGTCTCTCTGTATATATATATGTAGCGTCAAGGCATTTATGTGTAACGCCTCTGAGCTTTTATTTTTGACAAACTATGACAGCAAATATAGACAACAACAAATACAACGCCACGGAAGAGCAGTTTAGGGCAGTGATGGGCGAGTGCCGCTCGCTGTTCGAGCGCAAACTCCACGACTATGGAGCGTCGTGGCGCATACTCAGGCCCACATCGCTCACCGACCAGCTCTTTATCAAGGCCAAGAGAATACGCTCTCTGGAGACAAAGGGCGTGTCGATGGTGGGCGAAGGTATAAGACCTGAGTTTGTGGCACTCATCAACTATGGCATAGTGGGGCTTATACAACTGGCAAGACACTATGCCGACACCGTAGACATGGACAATGAAGAGGCTCTGAGGCTCTATGACGCTCACGCCGATGAGGCTCTGCAACTTATGTTGCGCAAAAACCATGACTATGATGAGGCCTGGAGAGACATGAGAGTGAGCAGCTACACCGATTTTATACTCACCAAGATACAAAGAGTGAAGGAAATAGAAAACCTCTGCGGCAATACGCTCGTGTCAGAGGGCATAGACGCCAACTATATGGACATCATCAACTATGCCTGTTTCGGTGCTATCAAGACAGGTGAGGACTAAGGCATGGGCAACGTGACTCTCGTAAGGGCGCGCAAGGTCATTACAAATGTGTGCCGCATCATGCTTGCCGCCACTTTTGTGCTGTCGGGATATGTAAAGGCGGTTGATCCGCTCGGCTCACTGTATAAGTTACAGGACTATCTTGCGGCTATGGGACTGGGCGGATGCTTGCCAGACTGGCTGCTGCTCGTCGTGGCCGTGGGGCTTGCCTCTTTGGAGTTTGTGATGGGCGTGTTTCTCCTTTTCTCCATACACCGCAGGATTGTCACGAGGCTTGCCACTGTGTTCATGGCGGTCATGACTGTCATCACGGTGTGGATTTATTTATTTGAACCAGTCAAGGACTGCGGCTGTTTTGGCGATGCGCTGACACTCAGCAATGGCGCGACGCTGCTCAAGAACATTGTGCTGCTTGCCTGCGCCGCATTTGCGGCAAGGTATCACGGCGATATAGTGAGACTCATATCGCTGTCTAACCAGTGGATAGTGTCCAACTATGCCGTCCTCTATATTGTCGCCACTTGCATCTACAGCCTTTACGCGCTGCCGCCCTTTGATTTCCGTCCCTATCATGTGGGGGCAGACATAAGAAAGGGCATGGAGATGCCCGAAGATGCCGAACAACCGCAGTTTGAGACCACCTTCATAATGCGCAAGGACGGCGTGACAAAGGAGTTCGCGCTCGACAATTATCCTGACTCCACATGGGAGTATGTGGAAACAAGGACCATACAGATCAGCAAGGGCTATGAGCCGCCCATACATGACTTTATTGTGACCGACGACAACACGGGTGAGGACATTACGGAGGCCCTGCTCGCAAGGCGGGGAGCTACGTTGATGCTCGTGTCGCCCAGTCTCAAGGTGGCAGACGACAGCAATTTCGGCGATATAGACCGCGCTTATGAGTGGGCATGTGAGCATCACGTGCCGTTCTGTTGCCTCACGGCATCGGCAGACGGCGACAGGGCAGTGTGGAGAGACCTTACGGGGGCCGAATATCCCTTTTACACGGTGGACGAAACCACGCTCAAGACCATCATACGCTCCAATCCAGGGCTGCTGATGCTCAAGAATGGAGTGGTAATGGGCAAGTGGAGCCACAACCTCTTGCCCGATGAGAAGACGCTGACGGCTCTTGCTAACGCGGAGGCGAGGGAAAAGCCCGACGAGGGGCTGCCACTGCGCAAGATAATAAGCGTCTTGCTCACTTTCTTCCTGCCTCTCACGCTGCTCACGGTGGCAGACAGGCTCTGGGCATGGTCATTGTGGCTCAGAAAGAACAGAAAGCTTGACATATTGTTTAAATTTTTTAAAACTCTGTGTGCATATGCACAGATTTTTCCAAATCC
>CAMGFM010000181.1 GCA_946055365.1 uncultured Prevotella sp.
GACCCGGACATGGCGATAGAGTGGCCCTTTGACAGAATTGGCGGCAAGGAAAACATGATTATTTCCGACAAGGACAGACACCTGATGAGTTTGAAAGAATATTTAGAAAAGGTGAAATCATGAAGGAGTTGTCTGTGTTTATCCCTACATTTAATGAGGAACTCCATATAGAGCGAGCTGTGAAGAGTGCGCTGAGTCTTACGCACAACGTATTTGTGGTGGACTCATATTCTACGGACAGGACGGTGGAGATAGCAGAGAGTCTGGGTGCCAAGGTCTATCAGTATAAATGGGAGCCTGACAGCAATTGGGCTAAGAAATTTAACTGGACATTGAGGAATGTGCCTTTCAGTACTGAGTGGATAATGAGGCACGATGCCGATGAGTATCTCACGCCAGAGCTTGTGGCCAAGGTCAAGAGCGATCTGGATGCCGTGCCTGATGACGTGACAGCCATCAGTGTCAATCGCCGCGAGTATTTCATGCGCAGATGGATGAGGCATGGAGGTGCCTATCCCAAGGCAATGGTTAGGATTATACGCAGGGGCAAAGCTTTTTTTGAAGCGCGCATGATTGACGAGCATGTGGAGATCACGGAGGGGAGAAGCCTGTATTGGAATGTGGACTTGTGCGACGACAAGATCATATCGCTCACAAAATGGGTGGCCAACCATAACATGCATGCCGTGAAGGAGGCAATTGTTCTTATAGATAATGAAATAGGTCTGACAGACAGCAGAGACACAGAAAAAGTTCTGGACAGGGACGCTTTGAGGAAAAGAAAAAGAAAGGGCTTTTACGGCAGGTTGCCTTATTTCTGGAGGGCGTGGGCTTTCTTTGTTTACAGATACGTACTCAGGTTAGGCTTCCTTGACGGTGTGGAGGGGTTTGTCTACTGTTTTCTGCAATGTCTGTGGTACAGAAATCTTGCTGATGCCAAGATTATAGAGTGCTATAGGGCATGTGGCAGGGACAAGGCTAAGATTAGGGATTATTTCCTTAAACAATATGGCATTGACTGCAAATAATTCCATGGCAATACAATCCCTTTCACGGTTGTGGGACTATTTGTTAGCGACAAGCTGGCAGTAGTGTCGAGCGTCCTTGTCTGTAATTTTGGTCAGAAAAAGAATGTTCATATTATGAAAATATCGATTATTACGACTTGCTTCAACAGGACAGACACGATATGTGATGCCATAGAGAGTGTGTTGGCGCAGGATTATGACGACATGGAATATGTCATCGTTGATGGCGCATCCACCGACGGGTCGGTAGAGAGGATACGCAGGGCGATAGAGGGTCATGAGGACAGGGTGAGATTTGTGTCTGAACCCGATCATGGCATGTATGAGGCCATCAACAAGGGCATACGCATGGCCTCTGGTGAGGTGATAGGCCTGTGTCATTCTGACGATTTCATATATGCCGGCTACACTGTGTCCAGGGTTGCGGCGAGGATGGAGGCCACTGGGTGTGACTTTCTCTATGCCGATGGACTCTTTGTGGACGGGGCTGACCTGCACAGGGTGGTGAGGAAGTGGATAGGCGGCAGATATGCCCGATGGAAGGTGAGATGCGGATGGCTGCCTCTGCATCCTACTTGCTATATAAAGCGTGACGTGATGATGAGATGCGGACTCTATGACGAGACTTACCGCATAGCTGCCGACACTAAACTTCTGGTGAACTATCTCTATAACTGCTCTTTAAAGGTGGAGTATCTGCCAGAGTATGTCACCCGCATGAGAATGGGTGGTATGAGCACCGACCCAAGGAGGAGGCGGCAGATGTGGCATGAGGACATAAGGGTGTATGAGAGCTATGGCTTCAGCCCCGTGGTACTGACAAAGCTGATGAAGATGGCATGGAAAGTGCCGCAGTTCATATTGGCTAAGTTTATGGGTCAGTGAATATGATCGCCGGGACCCGGGCCGAGCTTGCGGTCGATGGCATCAAGACATCGCCATATCATGCGTAGCAGACGCAGGCGTAGTGTGCGTAGACGGCGGATGGGCATAGTGAATAGTGTTAAATCATAAGGTGCAGGATCCGTGGGTAACGCCATGGACGTGCATCCGACATAATGAGCTGGTCTTGCATGATGATTTTGTTGTCATCGTTGCAGGGCTGGCTTTTTTTGTGTATATATGCGACAGCTTTCTCTGTGTATCCAAAGTCTGATCTGCATTGTCGCTAACAGCAGTGTGGCACAAGGCGAGAGTGAAATGTCTGGCAATGTGTCTGCGGCTCTTGCATATACCTCTGTATTGTGGCTTTCATCTCAGACTTGTTGATATTTGTGAGTGCATCAAGACGTGATTTTTCGTGGTCATAGAGCTACAAACTTTGCTGTCTATATGAGAGCCTTTGCGCAGGTGTTGCTGTTTCTTATGTATATGTGGCACTTTTCGAGTGAAAAAGAGGCATTTAATCACGTCTAAAGCGGCACTTTTGCTTGCGAAAAAAGCCTCTCTGTGACTATGGTGGCATGTGGCGAGCATAAAATTCCGATGTCAGCGTGGATAATATAGCCTATGTCTGGTGATGGATGGCACGGTGTCACCGAAAAATCAAGTATCATGTCTCATGAAATCTGACTGGAATGAATACACAAGCCCCACTTCTGAATATAGAGAGGTGGGGCTTTGCTGTTTTTATATCCGCAATGCGGTTATCATGTGATGTCTGCCGTTGGCAGCGGATTGTCACTCTGCGCGGAAGTCAGCGAGGTCGGCTTTGTCAAAGTTCATGATGTAGGCATGGTCGGCGATGATGTCGCTTTCGGCAAGGCGCACATACACGTTGGCACTCTTGGCAAACAGCTCGGGAGAGGCTGTGGCATCGCTGAGGATGAGCAGCGACATGATAATCTCGCAGGTCATGTTGTAGAGGCGGCGTGCGAGGAAATCGTGCATCTCCTGGTCTCCTGCGTCCTTGACGCAGGCCAGTGCCTCCTCGTAGAGAGCCACAGCCTTTTCAATGCGTGCCTTGAGCGGCTGCAGTGCCTCTGCCACCTCGTTCTGGAGCATGTCCTTGATAATGCCGAGGTAAGTGCCGTTGCTGATGTAGCGTATGGCTGCCACCACCTGCAACTGTGTGGTGCCCTCGTATATAGAGAATATGCGTGCGTCGCGGTATAGCCTCTGACACTTGTATTCCATGATAAAGCCAGAGCCGCCATGCACCTGTATGGCGTCGTATGCGTTCTGGTTGGCATACTCTGAGTTCATGCCTTTTGCGAGCGGAGTGAAGGCGTCGGCGAGTCTCGTATAGCGTTTCTGTTCCTGACGCTCCTCGGGTGTGAGCTTGCGCTCGCGCGAGATGTCCTCGAGAGCCTTGTAGATGTCGACGTAGCGTGCTGTCTGATAGAGTATGGAGCGTCCGGCATCCAGCTTGGCCTTGATGCGGCTCAGCATGTCATAGACTGCTGGGAACTTGATGATGGCAGTGTCAAACTGCTTGCGCTCCCTGGCATAGGCCAGTGCCTCGTCGTATGCTGCCTGGCTCACGCCGACAGACTGTGCGGCGATGCCGAGGCGCGCACCGTTCATGAGAGCCATGACATACTTGATGAGTCCGAGCCTCTGGCTGCCGCAGAGTTCAGCCTTTGCGTTCTTGTAGACCAGCTCGCAGGTGGGAGAGCCGTGTATGCCGAGCTTGTGTTCGATGTGGCGCACGGTCACGCCGCCGTCGCGCTTGTCGTAGATGAACATTGAGAGTCCGCGTCCGTCACGTGTGCCTTCCTCCGAGCGTGCAAGCACGAGGTGTATGTCGCTGTCGCCGTTGGTGATGAAACGCTTTA
>CAMGFM010000182.1 GCA_946055365.1 uncultured Prevotella sp.
TGTCATTGCAGAGTGCCGTTTTCACAACAGCAAAGCGGCACTTGACATGAGCCAAAGTGCCGCTTTTCCTTAGCGTGTTATTCTGTTTATACATTGCAGAACGTCAGTCTTGTGCCGTCGCTGTCTATCCTGATGCTGCTGTCTCTGCTCACTTCGTCTGCGAGAATCTTCTTTGACAGGTCGTTGAGCAGGCATCGCTGTATGGCGCGCTTTACCGGGCGTGCGCCAAATTCGGGGTCAAAGCCCTCATTGGCGAGGAAGTCTATGGCAGAGGGTGTCACGTCGAGCGTGAAGCCTTGCGGCTCGAGCATCTTCTTGACAGTGTTGATCTGCAACTCCACAACCTTTGAAATCTCGTCCTTAGTGAGCGGCAGAAACATGATAGTCTCGTCTATGCGGTTGAGAAATTCGGGCCGTATAGTCTTCTTCAGCATCTCCATAACCTTTTGTCGCGTGTCGTTGATGACGCTCTCGCGGTTGTGGTCGTCCATGCCCGTGAGCTGCGACTGTATATACTGGCTGCCCATGTTTGAGGTCATGATGATGATAGTGTTCTTGAAGTTCACCGTGCGGCCCTTGTTGTCGGTGAGCCGTCCGTCGTCGAGCACCTGCAAGAGGATGTTGAACACGTCGGGGTGAGCCTTTTCTATCTCGTCAAACAGCACCACAGAATAGGGCTTGCGTCTTACGGCCTCGGTGAGCTGTCCACCCTCGTCATAGCCCACATATCCCGGAGGCGCGCCGATGAGTCTGCTGACGCTGAACTTCTCCTGATACTCGCTCATGTCGATGCGTGTCATCATTGTCTCGTCATTAAACAGATAGTCGGCAAGTGCTTTTGCAAGCTCAGTCTTGCCCACGCCCGTCGTGCCGAGGAATATGAATGATGCGATGGGGCGTTTGGGGTCTTGCAGGCCCGCACGGCTGCGTCTCACGGCGTCGCTCACCGCCCCGATAGCCTCATCCTGGCCTATCACCCTGCGGTGCAGCTCCTCCTCAAGGTGCAGCAGCTTCTCCCTTTCGCTCTGCATCATCCTCGTGACGGGTATTCCCGTCCAGCGGCTCACCACCTCGGCGATGTCGTCGGCGGTCACCTCCTCCCTTATCATGGCGTTGCCGTCCTGCGTGGAGCGCAGTTGTGACTGTATGGACTTGATGTCGTCTTCGAGAGCCTTGAGCCTGCCGTAGCGTATCTCTGCCACTCGCTCATAGTTACCCTCACGTTCAGCCCTTTCAGCCTCAAACTTCAGCTGCTCCATTTGCAGTTTGTCCTGCTGTATCTTGTTCACGAGACCCTTCTCGCTCTCCCATTTTGCGCGGAAAGAGCTTTCCTGCTCCCTCAGCTCTGCAATATCCTTGTCGAGCGATGCTATCTTGTCGGTGTCGTTTTCGCGTTTGATGGCCTCCCTTTCAATTTCGAGCTGCTTGAGTCGCCTTACAATCTCGTCAAGCTCCTCCGGCACGGAGTCGCGCTCCATGCGCAGCTTTGCCGCTGCCTCATCCATGAGGTCTATAGCCTTGTCAGGTAGGAAGCGATCGGATATATAACGCTCCGAGAGCTTTACTGCCGCTATGCAGGCATCGTCCTGTATGCGCACCTTATGATGATTTTCATAACGCTCCTTCAGTCCTCTGAGTATGCTTATTGCCGACAGCTCGTCAGGCTCGTCCACGAGTACGGTCTGGAATCTGCGCTCCAGAGCCTTGTCTTTCTCAAAGTATTTCTGATATTCATTGAGAGTTGTCGCGCCTATGCTGCGCAGTTCGCCGCGTGCAAGAGCCGGCTTGAGAATATTGGCTGCGTCCATTGCGCCCTCACCGCCGCCCGCTCCCACGAGCGTGTGTATCTCGTCGATGAAGAGAATGATGCGTCCCTCGCTGCCTGTCACCTCCTTGATGACGCTCTTGAGCCTCTCTTCAAACTCGCCCTTGTATTTTGCTCCTGCCACGAGTGCGCCCATGTCGAGCGAATAGAGCTGTTTGTCCTTGAGATTTTCAGGCACGTCGCCCCTGACAATCCTTTCGGCGAGTCCCTCGACGATGGCTGTCTTGCCGGTGCCAGGCTCTCCTATGAGGATAGGGTTGTTTTTTGTGCGTCGTGACAGTATCTGCAACACGCGTCTTATCTCCTCGTCTCGCCCAATCACCGGGTCGAGCTTGCCCTGTCGTGCCTCCTCCACAAGGTTCTTGGCATATTTTTGCAGCGACTGATAGTTGTCGTCGCCCGATTGCGACTGCACCTTCTGTCCTTTTCTCAGTTCGAGAATGGCCTTGAGCGTCTCGTTCTCAGTCATGCCCGCATCCTTGAGTATGCGACTTGCCGTGCTGTTCACCTGTAGCAATGCCAGCAGCATGGGTTCTACGCTCACGAAGTCGTCGCCGTTCTTTGTGGCAAACTCCTGCGCCTTGGCCAGCACGCTGTTGGCCTCGTTGGAGAGATAGGGCTGTCCGCCCTGCACCTTGGGCAGCCTTTGCATCTCGCTCCTTGCCACTGTCTCCACCTGAGTGGGGTTTATGCCGAGCTTTTGGAAGATGAACGTGCTGATGTCCTTGGCCTTGGTCATGATGGCTGCCAGCAGATGCACCGGCTCAATGCACTGTTGTCCACTCCTTTGTGCGGTGTTGACAGCCTCCTGCACCACTTCCTGCGCCTTGATTGTGAATTTGTCGAATGTCATATACTTACTCCTTTCTTTTTGTTTACTTTGTTTTTTTAGAGTGTAATCCCGTCACGGCGGCTGCATGATGTGTGCAGCGCGTATGGTTCGGTGGTTCACTTGCGCCGCCTTGCGCTTTTGGCGTTGTTGCCTTGTGTGTTTGGCATTAGTGCCTTGCGCTTGCGTTTGCGGCTTCGCTTGTGTCTGCTTACACTAATAGCATCACAAACCATGTGCAAGTGATCGTTTTTGCGTCAAAATGACAGAAAATACATATTTGTTCACATTTGTTGCTGACATTTTGACTTGTTTTCAAGTGCTTTTATGCTATAAAGACAGTTGTCAGTGCCTTTGTGATGATGGGCGCGTGCCGCCGTGTTGTCGTGACATGGCACGCCGTTTTGTGGCAAGTGGCACTTTGGTCGTTGAAAAATGCCTCTTTCTGAGTCCAGAGTGACGCTTTAGGATACTAAAAGTGCCGCTTTTGCCTATGCACGGTCGCGACTTTGAGGCCTTGCCGCTGACGTGCGGTCACGGAGTAATGCCATATGATGTGCCGTGAGCCTGCGCCTTGCCGTAGGCACGGTGTCTTTTTCTCATGCGGCAGAAAGGGTGGGGGAATGGGTGATGTGCGCTCTTGTGCGTCTGATTGTGTGAATGGTATAACTATAAAAATTCAAAATGCTCAAAAAAAATGTTTTCTCAAATATAAGAATGTCCACAAAAAGAATTAATTTTGTAGAATACTATATAACCTGCGCGGCTGTGGCATTTTTTTATCTCTGTGGCATGGCAGAAAAGGACGTGGCTTGTGCATAATGGCTGCGGCTTTGTCATGTGACGACTGCTGCATGACATGTGCGGAGTAGCCATGAGACATGAGGAATGTAGCGGCAAGACATGCAAAAAAACGCCGCAATACATGCGTAAAGTCACGGCGGTGTATGTGGCAAGCCGCAATATATGCAAAAAGAACACGGCACGACATGCGTAAAAAACGTGCCATGACCGTCGGAGAGCGTCACGGCAGACGTGATACAGACAATGAACGATAACTAATAACTAATTTACTAAAATGAAGAAAAGCAAGTTTTACCCGTGGATAGTAGTCGGGTTGTTGTGGGTAGTGGCCCTGCTCAACTATAT
>CAMGFM010000183.1 GCA_946055365.1 uncultured Prevotella sp.
AGAATCCCATGGTGACAAATGTGCATCCGCCTTCCTCAAAGCAGTACATCGCTCCCTTGAAGCTGTTGCCCATGAAAGTGGTGGCAATGTCCGACGTGTATGCTGGTTTCTGCATGAATGTTGTCTTCCTTATGTCTCCAAAGGTTGCGTCTTTGAGTATGATGTTGCTCTCTTTGAGTAGTATCTGGTTCTCGATGGCAGATTTCGGGTCTGTCTGCATCTCCAGGCCTATGATCATGCCCATGTTATACACGTTTGTACCGTCGTTCATGAACACGAGCATGTCAAACATGTTTAAATCCTGCTTCTGCGTTATCCAGCCGTCGGGCAGTTCCATGCTGAGATACTTGTTTTCAACATGTTGCTGTGCCATTGCCTGCATGAATGACATCAGTACGATAATTAACGATAATGCCTTTTTCATAGATGTTAGGTGTTTAGAGTTATTTTTTTAATGTATATGTGTTAGTGCAGATGTGTCTCATTGCTACGGCATGATGCGTCTGCCCATGCCCTGCGCCTTTGTCTGTGTTGCATGACGCTGCCGACAGGCAGCGTCATGCGTCTCTCATTTCTTTTCAATCCTGTAGTTGCAGGGGTCTCCGTTCACGTCAGTCCTTGTGACGCACACCTCTTGCGTGGGACATTTGAGCGTCACCTTGCCCTGAGACGGCGAGAACGTCACGCCTTTGCCGTCGCCATTGGGCGAGTTGATGCCATACCTGCCGAGTATGTTGCCGTTGCTGTCGCTCACCACGAGCATGGTGCATACAGAGCAGAGGCTCCATGAGAACTCAAACGTGGCGTTCTCTTCCTTGAGGTCATAGCAGTTCTTGCCTATGCCCTTGTAGCTGTCGCTGTTTACATACACCACGGGGTCAGGCTTGAGCGGTATGTCGCGCCCGTTCTTCAGTGAAGACATGGGAGTGTTGTTCACCGTCGAGCTGTTTGAGGCATATCCGCTCTTTGATGCCCTTATGGAGATGCTCTCGTCCACGCGTGCCGTTACCGAGAACTGTCCGTTGCCGCTGTTGGTGGGCTGTAGGCTTCCGCTCGTTGAGCCTGTTATGCTGAGTGTGCAGCCCGGCAGCAGCTGTGAGGTAGACATGTTTGTCGTGCGCAGGGTCACAGTCGTCATGTTGGGCGACATTCTGATGACCTCCTTGCCCTTGAACTTGGCTATCACGGTGGTCTTCACCTTATAGACAGGCGATTTCTCCGACACGATCTCTATGCGCGAGTTTTCCTGCGCCGTCACGGGGAACACGCCGTTGCTGTTGCTCATCTCCGTGATTTCGGTCACCTTGCCCGCGGGTGTCGTTATCTTTATCTTGTTGGTCACTCCGCTGATGGGTCTGCCCGTGATGCTGTCCACGTTGACAAACTCCATGAGATAAGGCACTGGCTTGAGCCAGATGGTGCGCACGTCGTCTTTCTGCTTGATAAACTTTTCCACCGTCCAAGGCCCTCCCTCGAGCTGTCCGTCCGCATAGTTGGTCTTTTTGGCGGTGATGTCGATGGTAGATAGTACAAAGGCGTTGTCATACATGGCTATGCCCTTGCCGTCGATGCTCGTCCTCACGACGCGTGCTGGCGACTTTGCGCCTGTGGGGCGTGTCAGTGTCACCGTACATTCTGCGTCGGGTATCGGCTGTTTGGTCTCCTTGTTTTTCACGAAGAACGTAAATTTCTCCTTTACAGGGCGCAGCCGCATTGCCGTGGAGTCATTTGCCACAAGCAAGTCCTGACACGGCACGTCCACGCGTGAGGTGTCGGCATAGCCATAGCAGCCTGCCGTCATCTTTTCTATGACCGCACAGTAGCGCATGTTGGGCAGTGTCGCCACGCCCGATGCGTCTGCCTTGGTGGAGTCGGTCTTTTCTTCGCCTTTCTCGGTATACTTATAGACGAGCGATGCGTCAGGCAGCAGGTCGCCAGTCTCAATATCCACTATCTTTACATGCAGGTCTTCGCGCCGTGGTTTCATTATCAGAGTCACATTGCTCTTGTAGTGGAAGTTGTGTTCCTCTCCTGCTGCCGCATAGCAGTTGTTCTTGGCTGTGTACTTGGCGTTACTGAGGCAATAGAATATGTAGCTGTAGACGCTGCACGGCAAATCCTTGAATGTGGTCTTGCCCTTGTCGTCGGTCTTCTGCACCTTTTTTATGTCCTTGTCGAGCAGTAGCGTTCCGTCTGCCCACAGGAAGTGTGCGGTATATTCCATTGTTACGGGTATGCCTGCCACTGGAGTTTTTCCGTCTGGCTCCAGGCATGTCACCTCCACGTCTTTCTCGCATCTTATAAGCAAGAGCAGTGGCAGCAACAGCAGCAATATCCACCACGGGAAGCGTCGGTGCACCAGCTGTATGTCATAGCAGTCCTTGCGCTCGTCATATTTCAGTTTGTGGCTTGCCGTTATCTTTTTGTAATTGTCCTTAGCCATAACATTATTTTTTGTTTTTTTCCTTTTTTACGTCGCGGTGTATGTCGTGTGTAGCCTGATATTCGGGGCTTACAGTGAGACTCACCTTCATCTTCTCGCCCGGTGTAAACCACTCTTTCAGCACTTTGTATGAGCCGTCAGCGTCTGTTTTCATCTCTATGCTGCCTTTTTTCTTCAGTTTAAGTCTAAACGGGAGGTCTGGCATTGGGTATCCTGCATAGTCCAGCAGTCTCAGTGTCACGTATTGTGGCTCTGGCTCTGGTTCAGGCTCTGGTTCGGGTTCAGGTTTCGGTTCAGGCTCGGGTTGTGGCTCTGGCTCAGGCTGCGGCTCGGGTTCTGGCTCTGGAGAGGGCTTTGGGGTGGCATATTCAAAGCAGAATGTCAGTCTGTCGTTGTCCTGTGCGGGAGTTTTCTCGTCAGACATCGAGCCAAAATAGACCATACACGCTGGCTGCGGCTGCATCATCGTGCCGTTATTGCCGCCCTTTAGCGGCAGCCTCAGCAGTGCGTGTCCGTCAGGAGAGGTCTCCGCGTGTTCTTCCTTGCCGTCGAAGCTCACCGTGCATTGTTCTCCTTGCGCAGGCACGCCGTCCTTCAGTATTTTTATGTCCACGTCAAAATACTTGGTGAGGTCATACAGATAGTCTGCCTGTCCCTCTGTCACGGTGAGATCAAACACTATGCCGTCTGGCGACTCCACCTTAAAGCTGTTGCCCACTGGCAGTTTCTTGTCCACATGAAAAAGTCCTTGCCCGTCGATGTGCCTTTTGAAGCCGTTGAGCTTGAAGTCAATGTTCTTAAGTGGTTTCTTGTTCCACACAAACCCTATGTTCACCTCCTGCAGCAGGTGTTTCTTTCTCCATGTGTCAAGCTCTCCCACGGCAATATGGTTGGGATACTTAAACGCCCATGCCGTCAGGGCGATGTGCAGTTCATCGGCGTTGTTGCGGAAGTAGATAAATTTCGGGTCAGGCACCACGAGGCTTTTTTCTATCAACGCCTTGTTGCCCACTTTGCTGCACAGCAGTTTCTTGCGCTCGGCAAAGGCTTCCGCCACCATGGCCTTTGTGGCATCGTCAGCGTCGGCAAACGACTGCCAGTCGTTGCCTGGCAGCGACCACACCATCTCTCCCACACCTGCCTTTGCCTCTGCGAGAGTGAGTCCTACCTCTTCGGTGTGGCTGCGCAGTTGTGCATACACCTTGTCTATGGGTATGTGCTGGTCGATAATCCTCCTTATCTCGTTGATTTTGATTCTTACGTTCATAATATAGGTGTCAGGTGATTGGTCAATGTGAATGTGTCAGGCACAGCACCGCCAGCAGTGCCATCCATATAACGAAGAACAGC
>CAMGFM010000184.1 GCA_946055365.1 uncultured Prevotella sp.
TGGGATGACGACATAGACATAGCCATGAGACTCGAGGACGCAAGGCGTTTTGCCTGCATAGCCCCCAAGGAACTGAGACGGGGACTGGTGCTTCAGACTCCCGAGACTGAGCCTACACGAGAGCCTATAATGAAGGTGAGGGACACAGACTCGTTTTACGTGGAGCCATGTGACGACTTCTCACTGCCCTACTGCAAGGGGCTTTACGTGGACATATTCCCTTTCATAGACTATCCTGACGTTTCAAAGGCTTTCTGCAAGAAATATGGCAAGGGAATGTCTAAATGCTATTCCATACTGCACCATGCACACTTCTATTCGTGGAGGGCTGTGGGCGAAGGACTGTATTTCGGCGCGAAATATCTGTGGTATGGACTGCTGTGGCGCATGGCTTTCGCTCTGAAAAGACATGACACCTATATCTCAAACGTGCTTATCAACAACGGCTATGGCATCATGCACCGCAAGGATCAGCTGTTTCCGCTCTCTGAAATAGTGTTTGAGGGCAAGCGTTTTCCTGCTCCTGCCAACACCGACGCCTATCTCTCCGACCTGTATAGGGACTATATGACTATACCGCCGAAAGAAAAACAAAAGGTACACTCCATATTCCTTATGCCAGAGCTGAAGTGACTCACGTAAGGCGGCACTACACAAATATGTAAAAATGCCACCACGCAAGTCAAAGTGCCAGCTCACGAATCTTAAAGTGTCACCACACAAATCAAAGTGCCAACTCACAAATGTAAAGGCGGCACCACGCAAATCTTAAAGCGGCACTGCACAAACGACGCGCATAGCCTTGCACATATCGCATTGAGCGTCTTGCAGACTATAATATAAATACATAACACATCATAACAAGAAAAACGGGAACCCTGCACGGCTCCCGTTTTTCTTATTATGTCATTATGATGCAATGGCTATACGCTCACTAATGTCGTCATGTGTGATGTAGGCGTGCGCATATAGCAACGCACGCCGTCTCCACCCTACTCTATCACAAGCACGCCTTTCTGCCTGATGTCCTTGGAAGACGCGCCCACGTAGATGTCAAACTCGCCCGGCTCAACGACACGCTTCATGTCAACGCCTACAATGGAGAGTTCGTCAAAGCCAAGTGTAAATGTAACCTCCTTGCTCTCGCCTGACGCAAGCCACACCTTGTCAAAGGCGCGGAGCTGTATGGCGGGCTGCGAAACGGAGGAAGCGCGGTCGTGGATGTAGAGCTGCACTACCTCACTGCCGTCTCTGTCGCCAGTGTTGCGCACAGTGACGGTGACCTTGGCGAGAACGGGGCTTGCGTCCATGAGCAGTCCGGTGTCTGACTTCAGGCCCGCGCCCTTTGCCACGCTCTCTATCTTCAAGCCCGAATAGTCAAAGGTGGTGTAGGACAGGCCATAGCCAAAGGGATAGAGCGGAGCGGCAGGACCGTCCATATAGTCGCGCATCTCTCCCATGCTGTAATAAACGGGCAGCTGACCCACGTTGCGCGGCACACTCACGGGCAGACGGCCGGAGGGATTAGTGTCACCGAAAAGTATGGAAGCAATGGCCTTGCCGCCCTGCTCGCCGGGATACCATGCCGACAGGAGGGCATTGGCCTTCTCCGAAGCGTTGTTCATGAGGAGCGTGCGCCCCTGTATGTAAACGACCACGAGCGGCTTGCCAGTCTTCTTTGTGGCTGCCGCGACGGCGGAGATGAGTTCTTCCTGCTTGCCGAGGAGGTCAAGCGAGCAACGGTCGAAGCCCTCGCCACAGTCCATGTCAAGCACTCCCTTTGACTCGTCGACAGTGGCCGCGCCCGTAGCGATGTATTTCGTGCGGAAATCACGCGCGCTCGAGCCGCCAACGACCACGATGACAGCGTCGGCACTCTCCGCGGCACGCACGGCAGACGGTATGTCGGCAGTCGTAGTGTCACGCACGGCACATCCCTTCTCATATATCACCTCCGTACCCTCGCCCGCATAGGCACGCACGCCGTCAAGGACGGTGCTGATGGCCTCTCTGGCCTGCGGGGCGGTGTAGTCGCCGAGCTGGTTGTAGGGCGTGTCGGCATTAGGGCCGATGACTGCCACACGGCGGAGGTTCTTCTTCAACGGCAGACAGCCGTCATTCTTCAGCAGCACCGTGCCTTCTTCTGCCACTTGCTGCGCAAGGGCTACATGCTCCTCACTGCGGCAGGTGAGACGGGCGTTCTTGGGCTGCACATAGGGATATTCGAAGAGCCCCATGTTGAACTTGAGGAGCAGCACATTGGCCACGGCACGGTCGAGATCGGCCATTGTGACCTGTCCACAGTCGAGCGCGTTCTTCAGATTGTTGCCGTATGCGTCGCCTCCAAGATCCATATCAAGACCCGCCTTGAGCGCGAGCGACGCTCCCTCCTGCATGTCCTTGGCAGCACCCATGCCCTGGATGCCCTCTATGCTGTAGAGATCGCTGTAGGTAAAGCCCTTGAAGCCCCACTCGTCGCGCAGCATGTCCTTGAGGAGATGGGGGTTGGAGGTGCAGGGTATGCCGTCGACCATGTTATAGGATGTCATGACTGTGCCTGCGCCCGTCTTCACTGCCTTCTCAAACGGCATGAGCAGCTGCGAGCGCAACACTCTCTCGCCAGCATACACCGCGCCGCCGTTGTGACCGCCCTCTGGCACTCCATAGGCGGCAAGATGCTTGAGCGTGCAGTAGACGTGCTTGAGGTCAAGCATGTCGTCGCCCTGCATGCCGCGCACCACGGCAGGACCCAGCACCGAAGCAAGCCACGGGTCTTCGCCGAATGTCTCCTCCATACGCGACCAGCGCGGCTCACGGGCCACGTCAAGCACAGGGCCGTAGCCGATGTTGCCGCCCTGAGAGCGTATCTCCGCGCCCATGGCCTCGCCCATGCGGCAGAGCAGGTCGGGATTCCACGTGCTGGCGCATGTCAATGATGTGGGGAAGACCGTCGTGCCTATCGCCATGTGGCCATGAGGGGTCTCCTCAGCAAAGAGTATGGGTATGCCGAGACGCGTTTCCTCAACGGCATACTTCTGCAAGGCGTTGAGAGCCTTGGCTGCAAGCTCGGGATAGAGTCCTGTCTCAAGGGTCTTCTGTGTCCACGGGTCGGCGCGCAGCACTGCCCAGAACGAGCCTATGGGCTGCTGCGACATGAGGGCCTTGAACTTGTCGGAGGCCTCCACGCTCTTAGGGCCTGTCTTGGTGTACATCTCCCATCCCAAAGGACAACGCAGCTGTCCAATCTTCTCCTCCACGGTCATGCGGCCGAGCAGATCGGCAATGCGTTCTTCCACTGGACGATCAGCCTGCTTGTAGACGGGAGTCACAATCACGGTCCTTCGCTTGTCAACGATCTTCTTTTTCTGAGCCATCGCGGGCGACGCTGGCACAAGCGCAGCGGCAAGCAGCATGGCCGCAAGGTATCGGCTTGTCTTGTTCATGTTTTGATATTATGTTTTCGGTTTTTGTTATTATCAATATATGCCCGCTCGTACATGCTGTACCGCAGGACTTGTAATAGGCTGTGCTGCAAAATTACAAAAAATATGGCAGGCTTGATAATTATTTGGCTACAAAAAAAACAATGTATGGCATATAAAACTCTACAGGACATGTCACTGTTTATGGGCATGAGACATCATGAATGATGCCGAGAGACCTCACTGTGCCATAAGAAAAGGCGTGTAACGCAAGACTTGACGCAGCAGGCATCTCAAAAGTGGCACTTTGGTGTCAGAAAACGGCACTTTGGCAATTGGAAAGTGGCACTTTGG
>CAMGFM010000185.1 GCA_946055365.1 uncultured Prevotella sp.
CTATCTTTATGTTCATAAGAATAAGTGTTTTGCTGTTTGCGGCCATTGCCGCTGCATGTGGGTTGGGTTGTCGGCAGACGGTGGCGAGGGTTTGCCCGCATGTCTGTGCCTGCGACTGTTTGCTGTGCGTGGGTATTTGTCGTGCCTTTGTGGGTGTTGTCATGCCGCGCTGCCGCTCCTGAAGCTGTGCGTGTGGTGCTTTAGTGCTGTCAAAGAGGCACTTTCTGTTCATGAAGTGCCTCTTTGCGATGGCAAAAGTGCCTCTTTCTCACAGCCAGAGTGCCACTCTCCGACATTAGCGGTCTTCTTTCTGGCACAAGGCTGTCATCTTCAAGGCTTTATGGTGTCACCCTCAGATAGCCGAAGTTTCATTCTCTGATGTCGGGGTGTCACCATTGCGTCATGCGCCATAGGCCTGCACGCCCCGTTAGTGTAGCGTGCAGGCCCGTCATGACACGCTCTCGTGTGTCGGCGCGGCGTGTCAGTTGTTGTTGTAGTGGTCTTTCACCTTGTTCTTTGTAGCGTTGAGGCAGCGCATCGTGTCATAAAACACCTTCCTGAACTCGCTGAGGCTGTAGACGAAAAACTCCGTTGTGAAGCTCACGCTCTTTGTGGTGACATATGCCTTGGCGCAGCGTGTGTCATAGCTGCCAAAGTTGCAGGCCTCAAGCAGCTTTGTGCGGTCGGTGTCATCAATGTCAAATCCGCTCTCGTGCATCTCTATGTATGTAGGATCCGTCCCGTAGACGTTAATCCAGTAGAGTGTGCCTTCCTTCTTGAAGTTGACGCTGTTGTCGTCGTCGTCAATGGTGGGTGTGAAGCCCTCTTCTGACAGGAAGCTCATGATGCCCTTGCGGAAAGTCAGCTCTTCTGCCGACAACTGTGACTGTGCTGCTGCATTTGCCATGCACACGATGGCGAATAATGCTGTCAAGAATATCTTTTTCATAATACTGTCCTTTCTGTTTTTTGTCTTTCCTGTTTATTTGCTGTGCTCGTCAATATAATCTCTTGTGGCATTTCTCAGAGAGGTGAGGCAGCTGAGATAGTCATAGAATGACTTTTTGAACTGCTCCACGCTGCTGCAATAATACTCCACCGTAAATGATGTGACCGTGCCTGAGTTTGCGATGTTGGCCTTGCCGCAACGCTTGTTGAGATTGGCATAGTTGCAGGCTTCAAGCATCATTGCCCTCTCGCTTGCGTCAAAGGTGATGCCGCCTCTGTGAAAGCGGATGTAGTAAGGGTCGCTGTCGCTGACGGTAATCCAATAGTTTATGCCTTCCTTCTTGAAGTTGACGCTGTTGTCGTCGTCGTCAATGGTGGGTGTGAAGCCCTCTTCTCTTATAAACTGCTCCATTCCGTTGCGGAATGCCAGCTCCTCAGCACTCATTCCTGACTGTGCGCTTGCTGTCAGTCCTGCCAATGCGATGAGCAATGAAAGAAATAACTTTTTCATAGTCATATTTTTTTTTAATGTTAGTTGTTGTTTATTTAAAATTAGTACTTGATATTTGTGCTATTGTCAATGCAGGGCCGTGACATCTCCCTGCGTGTATGAGGAAGGACCGCTATGTGGTGCGTGACGCTCGCCGCTCATCATGCAAAGGGTCTTTTCGGCACGGCCCTTTTGTATGTGTTGATGACAATGAGTGTGGGTAGGTAACCCCCGAGTGCCGTTTTTGTCTTGCCCCGTCCTCATATTACGCCATCCATGTCCCCGTCCGCACATCTTTATGGGTGTCATGTCACCAGAATGGTCGTCCCATTTTGTCTACTGGTTGCACGCTCACATACACGTTGCTCGGTATGCCTGAGCGATACTTCTGTTTGATGGCCTTGAGATCATCCATTATTTCGTCCTTGTCAAATGAACTTGCGTCATATTTTGACGCTTGCTCATATTTCACGGTGATCTTTGCAGACGTGGCGGTGCATGTCATCGATATGATCCTCACGCCGAGACGGTGCTGCATGGGGCATTTTGCGGCATTGGCATTGAAGCTGGCCTGCCATGCGGTGTTTTGTCTCGAGCTGGCGGCCTCTTTACGTCTTGCCTCATCGGCTTTACGTCTTGCCTCCTCTGCTTTTTTCCTTGCCTCCTCTGCTTTCTTTTTTGCGGCAGCTATTTGCTCGTCAATGCTCATGTTAGCCTCCATTTCTGCCTGTTTCTTCTTGGCGAGAGCTATGGAGTCGGCTGTCCTTATGGAGTCAGCTCTTCTCTGCGCCGCGAGCCTCTCTTGTTCAGCCGCTTCTATAGAGTCGGTGTTGATGACCTCGTAGTCTTGCTCTGCAGGGCTATCTTCCATCTCCGTGTTTGGGCTTATGCCGGTGTTGTTGGTCGCAGAGTCACTTCCCAGATACCACAGCAGGCCCAATAATGCCACGGCTGCCACAGCCACGATTGCGGCTATCTTCTTTGCGTTGCCGCCGCCGCCATTGCCGTTGCCGTCTACCACCGTGCCGCCACGCCTGTCGTTGTCGTCAGACGACAGCGACTTGCCAGCGAGTTTGCTGTTGTTGCCTGCCGACACATTATTAAAATTATATGTAGTGTCGGTCTTGCCGCCGTTCTTGCCGCCCGTGTTGCCGCTGTCGTCAGGTGTCGTGGGCTTGGGCTGCGGTGTGACGGGCTTGGGCTGCGGCTTGCTGCGCAGGGATATGGTCGACACGCATTTGAAGCCCAGCTCCAGACTGCCCACACCGGCAAGTACCGGATAGCGGCTGTGCCTGAACATAGCGTCAAGCTGCGACTTGCTGTCCATACATATCGCTGCAGGAGACAGTCCCTGCATCAAGGGTAGGTCCAGAGGCCTCCCCTCGAGGCGATATTTTGGCAACAGCGTCTGCAGTGAGGGCATGTTGACGGGAGCGTCGGGCAGCACCTTGTTTTTTATCGCGCCTATCTTGAACGTGTTGTGTATGGTCTCGATGAGCTCCAGCGGGCTTTTGCCATCGGCAAGCCTTTTCTTCGGGGGGAAGAACAGGCACACCAACAACTGTGCTGGGCTGTTGTCTGCCGTCACATACTGCCTTGACATATATGAATAGAGGGTGTAGTCCTGCGTATGCACGATGCGCCAAGACTCATCTTCCTTTACCAAGACGGGAGCTGACGGCGTGAAGCTGTCAGGCACGTTCCCGGCCTCCGCCAACGGTGTCTTGCTGAATGTGCCGTTGAGCGGTGCCGCATAGATGCGAAATGCTAATGATGTTATTACTGGCATATCAATTATTATTATTATTTGTTGTTTGTCATGTCATAAATGTTCGTTTTGCATCTCACAGATGCCGTCACTCTTCCTGCAACACTCTTACGACGGTTCTGCTGAGGGTCATCACGTCATCCCAGGAGTAGATATTGGCGTTGTCGATAGCCATTTGCGCCTTCCTCATTTGTATCCCGCTGGGCTTCCATCGCGTGCCGTCATAGTTCTTTTTCACCACGGCATGTTCCGGGTCTTGTATTGCGGCGACAGCGTGATACTCTGACTTAGTAAGCACGCCCTTGTACTTCGGGTCATTGAGTCTTACACGCTTCTTATGCCTCAGGAGGTTGAGTATTTCTGCCTTCAGCTCTGATTTCCTTGCCTTTGCTTCGGCATCAGCCGATGCTTTGGCTTTGGCAGCCTCCTCTTT
The DNA here is from genome assembly GCA_946055365.1 of uncultured Prevotella sp. GTDB lineage: Bacteria > Bacteroidota > Bacteroidia > Bacteroidales > Bacteroidaceae > Prevotella. Next base: position 3,640 of record CAMGFM010000185.1, read on the forward strand.
CATTTTCTGCTCCTCACGTTTCTTTAGCTCTTGCTCTGCATTGGCAGCTTCATCTGCGGCTTGGTCGGCACGCTCTGCGGCTTGTTGTGCTTCTTCTGCTGGTGTGTTTGCATTT
>CAMGFM010000186.1 GCA_946055365.1 uncultured Prevotella sp.
ATTCTTCACACAAATACTCAGACAGATAAAACTGCCAAACACAAGCTACGGAGAGGACTATGCTCTCGGCCTGATGTTTGGCAGACAATACCGCATTGGCAGGATTTTTGATGAGTTGTATCTGTGCAGGAGGTGGGACGGCAACAGCGACGCAGCACTAAGCACGGAGAAGGTCAACGCAAACAACCTTTATAAGGACAGACTGAGGTCGCTCGAAATATCCGCACGCATAAGACAGAACACCGAAAGGCACAATGCCGAGGACGACAGCTCCATAAGACGCTTCTTTAACAGACAACTCGAGGTGTGGCACGACGCTGCCGAAAGATACCGCGAACTCAAAAACGTGAAGACAAGGGAACTTTCGTGCGACGGCATGACGGTAAAAGTGCAGTATAACCCCTCACGCATAGTGTCCACAGGGGCTGCCATCGACACAAAGTCGCTGGAGAAGAGACCCTGCTTCCTCTGTGAGCAGAACAGACCAAAGGAACAGATGACAAAGATGGTTGACAAGAACTTCATAATGCTCGTCAACCCGTTCCCGATAATGCCACAGCATTTCACCATACCGCTGCGCAACCACCGCCCGCAGAGCATCGGAATGAACTATGGCGAGATATACAAGCTGCTAAGGCTGCACCCCACGCTCACGGTGTTCTACAACGGACCGAAATGTGGCGCGTCGGCTCCCGACCACATGCACTTTCAGGCCATCAGCTCTGGCCTGCTGCCTCTGCAAACCGAATGGCAGAGATTGTGCCGTGACCTTGAGACAATAATAAGCAAGGACAAGGGAGAGCTGTCTGCCGTCAAGTCGTTCATAGTGCCGGCCTTTGCCATACGTTGCAGCGATGCCGCCACCGGCGAGTCGCTCTTCAAGACTCTATATGCTGCCATGCCCATGCACGGAGGCGACACGGAGCCGATGATGAACATCGTGGCATGGAAAGAAGCTGACGGCTACGTGGCGATAGTCATACCCAGAGCCAAGCACAGGCCCACCTGCTATTTTCACGACGACAGCCACAAACGGCTCGTCAGCCCCGGCGCACTCGACATGTCGGGTTTCGTAGTCACTCCGAGGCTCTGCGACTTTGAAGCTCTCACTCCCGAGGAGACAAGTGGCATATTGCGCGAGTGTGGCATGGACCGCAACGAGTTTAAGGACATCATGGCAAAGCTGCAAGCACGCTCCAAAGGACAGGACTCCGTGCATGACATCTTCAACGGCAAACAGCCCAACGTTTCTGTGGGCATCGTGAGCGGCGAAAAGATATGCTTCTCGCTCAACAGTCCCTACACCGCCAAAGGCAATACCATAACGGGAGAGCAGACAGTGGAATGTAGCGAGGGCGCAATACTGTGGAACGGCAACATGTATAGGCAACTCACGTTCTATCCGCAATGCCCTGACGCCTCGTTCTCGCTGCACAACGTGACCATAGGACTCAACTATCACTGGGAACGCAAGGAGACACAGACCTTTCTCGGCACTCTGCGACTCGTGGTTGACTCCGACAAGGTGTGCGCCATCAACGAGCTGCCCGTAGAGTCTTATCTCGAGAGTGTCATATCAAGCGAGATGAGTGCCACGTCAAGCCTTGAGCTGCTCAAGGCCCACGCCGTCATCTCACGCAGCTGGTTGCTGTCGCAGATAGAGCAACGCAAGCAAAATAGTTCTGGAGGTGCCAACGGCTTCTTCTCATTTATAAGAAAGGACGATGAACTTATAAAATGGTATGACCGCGAAGACCACACCATATTTGACGTTTGCGCCGACGATCATTGCCAGAGATACCAAGGCATAACCAAAGTGACCAACAGCAATGCGTCACTTGCCGTCAACGCAACGCGCGGACAGATTCTCACATACGACAACTGCATCTGCGACGCACGCTTCAGCAAATGCTGCGGTGGCGTGACAGAGGAATTTCAGTATTGCTGGGAAAACGTGAGCAAGCCTTATCTCACCGCCATACGCGACACGGCTCCTGACAACGGCGACAACACCATGCCCGACCTCACCATAGAGGAAAACGCCGAGCGATGGATACGCTCCTGTCCCGACTCTTTGTGCAACACTACCGACCACAAGGTGCTGGGACAAGTGCTTAACGACTATGACCAGGAGACGCAAGACTTCTACAGATGGCGCGTGGAATACTCTCAGCAGGAGCTTAGAGACCTCATAAGTACAAGACTAAAGACCGAACTCGGCGACATTATCGACCTCATACCCATGGAAAGGGGCAGGAGCGGACGCATCAGCAAACTCAAGATAGTGGGTTCGCAAAGGTCATTTACCATAGGCAAGGAACTGGAGATAAGGCGCACGCTCAGCCACAGCCATCTCTACAGCAGCGCGTTTGTGGTAGACAAGGGCGAAGAGGCAGACGGAGTGCCGCAGAAGTTCACCATCACAGGCGCAGGATGGGGACACGGCGTGGGATTGTGCCAGATTGGAGCAGCGATGATGGGCGAAAGAGGATATTCCTATGACACTATACTGCTACATTATTATAAGGATGCCGAGATAAAGAAGATATACAAGTAAAAGAAAAGCTACCGTCAGGACGGCACAACGACAGCCGTCCTGACGGCACACGCACAAACACACATCCTGAAAACACATGACAAAGAAATCTCCTTGGACTTGGATTCCTACACTCTACTTTGCCGAGGGACTGCCCAACGTTGTGGTGACGGCTCTCTCCGCAGTGATGTTCATGCAAATGGGACTCTCCGACATGGAGGTGGGACTCTACACGGGCGCACTGGCATTGCCATGGGTGATAAAGCCGCTATGGAGCCCATTTGTTGACCTGCTGAAGACCAAACGATGGTGGGTGCTGTCCATGCAGTTGCTCATGAGCAGTGCGTTCACGGGCATCGCCTTCACCATGCCCACACCTTTCTGGTTTCAGAGTGTCGTGGCACTGCTCTTCCTGACGGCCTTCGCAAGTGCCACACACGACATTTCAGCCGACGGCTTCTACATGATGGAGCTGGACGAACACTTGCAGGCAAAATATGTGGGACTGCGCAACACATTCTACCGCCTTGCAATCATATTTGCCAACGGCGTGCTGGTGGCAGCCGCAGGACTGCTGCAAAACCGCCTGCACATGGAGGTAGCTTACGCATGGGCTCTTGTGTTCTATGCCATCGCCGCCCTGTTCATTGGCATTTGGCTGTGGCATTGCAGGCTCATGCCCAAGCCAAAGGAGGACAGAGGCTCCGACAAAGGCATCGACGAGGTGAAAAAGGAACTGTTGCACACGCTCGCCTCATTCTTCAGCAAGTTCAGCATTGGTGACACGGTGGCCGTGATGCTCTTCCTGCTCCTCTACCGCTTCCCCGAAGCATTGCTCAATACCATGACCAAGACCTTTCTGATGCGCCCTGCCGAACAGGGAGGGCTGGGACTCTCCCCCGAAGAATACGGATTCGCACAAGGCACAGTGGGACTCTCAGGCCTGTTGCTCGGCGGCATCGTCGGCGGAGTGCTTGTGAGCCGCGACGGCATGAAGAAATGGCTGTGGCCAATGGTGTGTGCCATTACCCTGCCTGATGCTCTGTATATCTATCTCAGCCAGACGCTCAACTCAGACATCACTCTCGTGTCGACATGTCTGTTCATCGAACAGTTTGGCTACGGTCTGGGCTTCACCGTACTCACCTTGTATATGCTCTACTACAGCCAAGGACGCTACAAGACATCACACTACTCCATCTGCACT
>CAMGFM010000187.1 GCA_946055365.1 uncultured Prevotella sp.
AAAATCGTGAAGATGGGCATTGCGCCCGTGGTAAGCACCTGCACCATCATATTCTCCATGATGACGCTCGGCATCACCGTGGGCCACGCCTTCGGATGGAACCGTATGGACTGCATATTCCTCGGCGGTATGCTTGCCATGAGTTCCACCACCATCATCTACAAGGCATTCTCCGACATGGGACTGCACCAGCAGAAGTTTGCAGGCTCAGTAATGAGCGTGCTGATACTCGAGGACGTGCTTGCAATAGTGATGATGGTGATGCTGTCGGCCATCGCCGTAGGCAACAACCTCGGCGGAGGCGAGATGATAGGGTCTGTTCTCAAGATTGTCTTCTTCCTTGTGCTGTGGTTTGTCATAGGTATCTTTGCCATACCGCTATTTCTCAGGGCCACACGCACCATCATCAACAACGAGACCCTGCTCATAGTGTCTCTGGGACTGTGCTGCCTCATGGCGGTGGTGTCATCCAAGGTGGGCTTCAGCAGTGCTTTCGGCGCGTTTGTCATGGGCAGCATACTCGCGGAGACCATCGAGGCAGACAAGATAGCAAAGCTCGTGACCCCGGTAAAGGACTTGTTTGGCGCGGTGTTCTTTGTCTCGGTGGGAATGTTAGTCGACCCTATCATCATCATCGACTATGCCATGCCTATATGCGCGCTTGTGCTGACCATACTGTGCGGCCAGGCACTCTTCGGCACGGCTGGCTTCATGCTCGGGGGGCAGTCGCTCAAGTCAGCCATGCGCTGTGGCTTCTCCATGGCGCAGATTGGCGAGTTCTCCTTCATCATCGCCTCGCTCGGAGTGGCACTTCATGTCACGGGCGACTTTCTCTATCCCGTCGTGGTGGCGGTGTCGGTCATCACTACATTCCTCACCCCTTATATGATACGCCTCTCGCTGCCTGCCTACAACATGCTCGAGAAGCGTCTGCCCAAGTCGTGGGTCGCCACGCTCAACAACATCACCCTCGACCGCCACTCTGCCTCACCGCAAGGCAAATGGCGCGCCCTTCTGGTGGCGATGGCACGCAACACGGTGGTCTATGGCATACTCTCAGTGGCTGGCACGTCGCTGATGTTCATGTTTTTCCTGCCGTTCATGCAGAGCATGATGCCCGACACGCTGTGGCTTGCAAATGCCATCTGCGGACTTCTCACCACCGTGGTCATAGCTCCGTTTCTCAGAGCCATACTCATGAAGAAAAACCACAGCGAGGAGTTCAAGAGTCTGTGGCAGGAAAACTGGTTTAACCGCATACCGCTCATCACCACCATACTCGTGAGACTGCTCATAGTGTCGGCTTTCTTCTTCTATATATGTCACAGGCTCACCCATTTCTCCAACGCGCTCATGCTCACGGTGGCACTTGCGTCGGTGGCGGTGATGGTGTTGTCAAGGTCATTGAAGAAACAGAGCATCATAATGGAGCGCATGTTTGTGCAGAACCTGCGCTCGCGCGACATCAGTATGCGCGTGAAAGGCATGAAAAAGCCGCTCTATGAGGGACATCTGCTCGACCGCGACATACACATAGCCGAGATAGACCTGCCCGAAGACTCTGCATGGGCTGGCGAATGTCTGCGCGACCTCAAGCTGGGCAACCTTTTCGGGGTGCATGTGAGCAGCATACAACGTGGCAGGCGGCGCATCAACATCCCGGGAGGCGACACCATAGTGTTCCCGGGCGACAGGCTACAAGTCATAGGCAGCGACTCGCAGCTCGCGGCACTGCAGCAGTCCGTCAACTCCAGCCTCGTAGTCGAAGACCCCGACATCGAGAAGCGTGAGATGAAGCTCAGGCAAATAGTAATCACGCAAAGCTCGCCCTTTCTCGGCAAGAAACTGTCGGAAAGCGGCATCAGGGACACTTATAACTGCATGGTCGTGGGCATAGAGGAGGGCAAGGAAAACCTGTCAATGGCAAGCACCTCACGCAGATTTCGCCTTGGCGACATGGTATGGGTCGTTGGAGAAGAGACGGCCATCGAGTCGCTGAAAAACGCAAGGGTCACACACGACACAAACCCAAACACACAGCCAGACAAATAACGCTCTACCAACAAAAACATAAGGCACTGTGCTGTCGCACACAATAACATGCGACAACACAGTGCCTTTTTGTGTATGCAAAAGTGCCACTCTACGACAGCCAAGTGCCACTCTGCGACAGCCAATTGCCACTCTGCCAATGCAAAATGCCACTATGCAGCCTGCAACAGCCGCCCTTACAGTACACACACCATCACACAGACACAATAAGACCGTGCCAAGGACATCTGTCCTGACACGGTCTTATTGTGTATATGCCTCCCGCAAGCCCCACCGTGCCACTAAAGGCACGAGGAGGGGTGTAGCGGCATCTTATGAGTTATGCTTTGCTTACTTCTTAACGACCTTTACAGCCTTGTAGAGCTTGCCGTCCTTCATCACCTGAACGACGTAAAGACCCTTGTTGCCGGTCACTGTGACATTGGCCACCTGCCCTGCCTCAGCGTTAGCGGCTACTGACTGCACGAGTGCGCCAGCCTCGTTCACCACATTGATGGTGTATGCGCCAGCCTCTGCGAAGCGGAAGTTGACACTCTCCACAAACGGGTTGGGGAATACGCTGAACTCGTTGCCCTCGATGCTGCCAACAGATGACGGATCGATGATTTCCACGATGTCAGCCACCTCCTTGGTGTCAGAGCCCCAGCGGTTGGTGAGCGTGAGAGACACGGTCTTAGAGCCTGCGCCGAGGAATGTCACGGTCACAGTCTTGCCCTCTTCCTTGACGATAGAGGCATTGCCGAGGCTCCACTCTGCTGTTGTCGTCACGTCGAGTGTGCCGGTGATGCCCGGGTTGCCAAGCAGAGAGTTGTCGGCATCCTGCTGCACATAGGAAGCAGTGTTAGTAGACTCGCCACCAGCGTCGACTATTCTCACCACAGAAGCCTTGTATTCCTTCATCGCGCCGAGGTTTTCAAACTTGCCCTCGCCATCTACCTCCTCAAAGGTGTAGTAAGCCTGGAGGCCAGACGGCACATTCTCGGCTGCATAGCCCTTCATGGCCTCTATAACCTCGTCGCCAGAGAGAGTGCGGTTGAACACCATCACCTCGTCAATGGCACCATTGAAGCCTGCCTTGTAGACACCGCCGCCACCAATGTAGATGTTTGCGGTGTAGTTGTACTTAATGCGAGAGTCGCTCCTGCCGAGATCCTCGCGGCGTGTGGAGTTAGGATAGGTGATCGGGCCTGCCACGAGCTTGCCGTTGAGGTACATGCTCTGCACGTTTGCGCTTGTCTGCTGAATAACGAGGTGGTTCCATACGCCCGGAGTGATGCTATAGCCAGTAGACATCATCGACTCCCATGGGCTGTCATGCTCTGTCCATCCCATAACGTTGTATGAGATCTCGTTAGCAGGGTGAGACTTATATTCAGGACGCACCTGCACCCAGAGGTCACCCCAGTTGTTGTGAGGCCAAGAGTCCTTTATAGAGTTCTTGCTGATGAGGTTAGTGCCCTGCTTGTCGTGTGTGAAGCCGTCAGCCTTGAACCACAGAGCTATGGCATACTCCTTGCCCACCTGAGTCTCGCCAGGTATGGAGAGCATGTCGGGGTCGGCTATCTTGAGAGCCCTTGACACCATACCGTCAGCGTCACGGCTTGTGTAGCTAAATTCTACGTTGTCCTCGATGTTGGCCTTCTCCACATTGGCAGTGATGTCGTT
>CAMGFM010000188.1 GCA_946055365.1 uncultured Prevotella sp.
GACTATACCAACTGGAAGGCTACAAACCGCCTGACAGCAGGCGTGGGTTATGCGTGGAAAAAGTTTAGCGCAGATCTCGCATGTGTGTACAGCAGCACCAAGGGCGACTTCTATCCATTCCTCAACTATGTGGATGACGCAGACCAAAGCTATGACAACGTGTGCGAAGGGGTAAAAGTGAAAGACAAACACAGCAAACTCATACTCACATTAGGCTACAGGTTTTAACCCGCAATGACTCCGTGCAACGACACGGCGCACAATACAAACACGACAAGAGGGCATGTCTGTCAAGGCACGCCCTCTTGTCGTGTTTGTCACAACTGATTTTGCTTCTGCCAAAGAGCTGCCTGTCAACTGCAAAGGCGGCTCTTTGGCTTTTTTGTAATGACTTGCGAAACATCACGAGGCGACTTCTCAGCCATGTAAAAACCCTCTCTTAATAAAGAACAGAGTGCCTCTTGAATAATGTGACGATTTGTCACACTTTCTAAAGTGCCACTTTCCACATCCTAAAGTGCCTCTTTACAGTCCTAAAGTGCCACTTTACACATGCCAAACAGCCACTTCGCACTCTCCAAAGTGCCACTTTTAGCCACGCCCATAATAAGTCCCGTGCATGAAAGGCGGCACTCTCCACACGCATGGTGAACACTACATGAGTGCGTCAGCCCTTAGCATAGAGGTCGTCCTCGCACTGTACCTCGGCAAAAGCCTTCAGGAAGTCCACATATTTCTGCACTGTCGCCTCAGCAAAACGCCTGCCCTTGTCGGCGGTGGCGAGTGCAGGCGAGCCAATGCCCGTGTCGGTGCTGACCTTTGACCAGTTGCGCGGCAGCCACACCTTGCCTTCTCTCAGCGCATCAATGCTCCATGTGTTGCTGTCGCCGTTGCCTGCCTCGTCCTTGCACACAAGTTCGGGATGGTAATGCATCATTACAGAAGTCTCCACCTCGTCGGCATGGTCGCCCACAACGTCAAAATAGTCCTTGGCAAGCACCATCTTGAACCATTCGCTTGTGGCTATGAAAAAGTCAGGATACTCCAGCGACAAGTCACGTATCATGTTCTTGAAGCTGTTGCCGCCGTGACCGTTGACAATGAGCAGTCTGCGCTGTCCCTGACGGTAGAGCGAGGCCACGATGTCGCGCAATATGCCGCGCTGAGTGTCATAACTGTAATGCACACAGAAGTGCAGCTCCCTCTGACCGGGATTTTGCGCCCCAGCAAACACTGGCGGCATGACCATAGCCATGACCCCGTGACGCTCGGCGAGCCTCTGTGCCGCCTCCACGGCGATGTCGTGAGACAGTATGCAGTCAGTGAGATAAGGCAAATGCTGGTTGTGAGGCTCCGTAGCTCCCCACGGCAGTATTGTCACCGCATAGTCATGGCGGCGGGCAGTGCCATAGTTGCTGACCGAAAGGTCGTGTTTCTTGTCCATACTTGCTATATGATATTGTTATTTTTGACATGTTTTACTGGCACAAAGCGACCGCCTGCCCCATGGAGTGTCGCTCCACGGGCTGGCAAATCACTTGTGTCTACACACGAGAGCCACGCCCTACTTGGCGAGTATCGCCTGACAGAGCATATAGCTCTTTATGAGCATGCGCGGTATGTGGAACGGACCCTTGAAAAGGTTGCCCTTGGCAGGCTGCGCCACGGTGCCGTCACGGTGGAGATAGCCATACCACTCGCCATACTCGCTGTCGGGGAAGTGGGCATAGGTCCATTCGCTGATGCGCTCGTGGCGGTAGAGATATTTCTCGTCGCCCGTGGCAAGATAGGCATAGAGGCTGGCGATGATGGTCTCACACTGCGGCCACCAGAACTTCATGTCCTGCGAATAGTCCTGCGGCGGCAGGTTGCGGCAGTCCACAAAATTGATTATGCCGCCATACTGTTTGTCCCAGCCCCAGTCCCACGACCAGTCAAAGACGGTGAGCGCGGTGTCGAGGATGTCCTTGTCCCAGCCCCTGAGCATCGCCTCTTCCATGAGAAACCACGATGTCTCGATGCAGTGACCGGGGTTGATAGTGCGCCCGATGTTGGTGTCAAGAAACTCTCCATGCTCGCCCACTGTCTCAAGCAGGCACTTGAACTCTGGGTGTATGAAATATTTTTTGAGTTTGTCAATAGACTCGTCTATCTGCTGCGTGAGTTTCGGGTCGTCGATGACCTTGCGCAGGCACGAACCCACGTTTATGAGTATCATCACGATGCTGTGTCCCTGCCATTTCACGTCCTCCTCAAACTTGGCAGGCAACATTCCGGGCGTGGCGAGAAACCTCTGCGTGTCTTCAAACACCTCCAGCGCGCGCTTTGCCCAATGCTTGTCGCCTGTAGCAAGCGCATATTCTGCCATGGCAATGCTGGCAAAGGTCTCCGAAAACACATAGCGACGCTTGCGCAAGGGCTTGCCCTCGGCGGTCACGGAGAAATACATGTGGCCGTTCTCGTCAAAACAGTGTCTCTCGATAAACTCAAGGGTTGACTTGGCTGCGTCGAGCCACTCCTGGTTGCGCTCTACATTGTTGTAGGCAAAGGCACACACAAAGGCAAAGCGTCCCTGAAACCACACCGACTTGGTAGTGTCCATGAGCGAGCCGTCTCTGTTGACGCAGGTATAGACACCGCCGTTGACACGATCCCATCCGTGACGCATCCAAAACGGCATCACATTCTCCGTAAGCTCCTTTCTGTAGCGTTCAGCCCAGCAAGATACATATTTCTTTATGTCCATTTTCTCTTGTCTTATTAGCGTTTCACGAGCCTTATGTCAGAACTTGTTGGCTCTCTCAAAGAAGCCTATCTCCTCCAGCTCCCTCTTCATGGCGGCCTCTTCCTCGTCTGTCATGTTGCGGAACGGCACACGGTTGGGCCCGAGGTCAAATCCGAGGAGCTTCATGATGCGCTTGCCGCCCACGATATTGCCGCGATAGTGGCATATAACGTTGATGACCTCCTGCGAGAAGTTCTGTTTTTCTCTTGCGGTCTCGATGTCTCCCTTGTTCCATGCCTCTATTATGCCCACGAGCTCGCGCCCGTTATAGTTGGTGGTGCCGCCAATGCCTCCGCGTGCGCCGCCCTGTGCGAGGCTCGGCAGTATGGTTTCGTCCTGTCCGTGCAGCATGTCAAACTTGCCGTTGGCATAGAGACGGCACTGGTTGTACTCATACAGGCTCTCAAAGGTGTACTTGATGCCCGCGAAGTTGGGTATGCGTCCGTCCACAGCCTTTAGCAGGTCTACCATAGGCAGGAACGCGCCGTTGAAAGCGGGTATGTGATAATAGTAGAACGGCAATGAGGGTGCGGCGTTAGCGATGGTTTCGCAATACTGCACAAGCTCTTCTATGCGCCCAATCTTCGGGAACGGGGGAGCCATTGCGCCTATGCCCCACGCGCCTATCTTCTCTGCATGTTCTGCCAGCCTCTTGCTCTCGCGCAGACAGCAGCTTCCTACATGCACTATCACCTTAAAGCCCTCGGGAGCCACCTCCATCCAACGCTCGGCGAGCCTTTCGCGCTCCTCGGTGGTGAGCATATAGCCCTCTCCGGAGCTGCCGTTGATGAACACGCCTTGCAGTCCGTTCTTCTGAAGCATCTTTGCGTATGTCTCTATTGGCTCCAGGTTCACATCGCCGTTAGCATAGAAAGGTGTAAACGGCGCGTCTATCAGTCCTACGATTTTTTCCATAGT
>CAMGFM010000189.1 GCA_946055365.1 uncultured Prevotella sp.
TGTAGGCAAGCTTGATATACTTGCACTTGAGGTAAGAGCCGTCCTCTACAAAGTAGGTAGACATGCGCGTCTCGTTATTGTCGTCAACAGTGGTCAGTGACGGGATACTTGAGCCAGTGTTTGACGGTGTCCAGGCATTAAGCACGTCAACGCCACGGTTGGTGTAGGTATTGCCATAGGTCATGAACTCAAGTTGCTTGCGCGTACCATTATATATGTCAAATCCAAACTCACCAGAGAAGAACGTCGACAGCGTCCAGTTCTTGTAGCTTGCGCTAAGGCTCACGCCAAGGGCAAAGTCGGGATTGGGATTGCCAATGATGCAACGGTCGTTCTCGTTCACCTCGCCATTGCCGTCAATGTCACGGAAGACAAGTCGTCCCAGGCCCTTGCCAGGCTGAATGGCATGATTGGCAACTTGGTCTTCGTTCTGGAAGATGCCGTCGCACACATATCCATAATACACTCCCATCGGCTGTCCCTCAATCAGGCGGAAGTCACCGCCGATGACACTTACCTCGTTGTTGAGTTTCACAAGCTCATTGCGATACATGGAGAAGTTGAAGTTGCCATCCCATGAGAAATCGCCATACTGCGGAGAGTGATAACCGATGTTAAGTTCCATACCGTGGTTCTTCATCTCACCGGTGTTCATATATTTTGCCGCATTCTCGCCAGCTACAGAAAGCACGGGCGGAACGGTAATCATGTCCTTGGTGTTTTTCCAGTAATAGTCAAACGAGAGGCTCACGTGATTGTTAAATAAAGATGCGTCAATACCTATGTTTGTCTGCGTAGTCGTCTCCCACTTAAGGTTTGGATTGCCCGTTTTCTGCACCTTGATGCCGCTGACGATGCCAGTGCCCGTACCGTTGAGGTCGTAAGCGCCGTTGTTCACGTCATAAGCGTAGGTAGAGTAAGCCGCATAGTTGTTATCGATGGCCGAGTTGCCGTTCTGTCCCCATGCCAGGCGCAGCTTCACGTTGTCGACGATACTGTTCTTCTTCCAGAACTTCTCCTCGCTCACGCGCCAAGCACCAGAAAAAGCGGGGAATACGCCAGAGTTGTTTTCCTTGGCAAGGCGCGATGTCTGGTCGCGGCGGAGAGTGGCCGAGAAGAGATAGCGGTCGGCATAGTTGTAGTCAATCTTTCCGAACAGCGAGAAGAGAGCCCACTCTTGCTTGCCGCCGCCATTGGTCTGCGTGCCAGAGCCAGATCCGATCTGCATATAGTCAGAATCGTCAAAGGCATAGTCCTTGCGCATGGCTGAAAGGTCCTCATAGTTATACTTGGTTGCCTCAGAACCTGCAAGAACGGTGAAATGGTGATCCTTGCCGAGGTCAAAGAGATAGTTGGCAGTGTTAGTCCACGTGTAAGTGTCGCCCTCTCCATAAGCCCTTGACACCGATCTGTTGATTGTAGGGTCATCAGGACGCACCGTGCGACCGAGAGCTTTGTTGAAGAACTGCACATGCTCAATACCTATATTGCTCTTCAGCGTGAGGCCCTTGACGGGCATTATCTCCACAAACGCGTTTCCGAAGATACGCCAAGAGGCATTCGTGTTGTCGCGCAGGTTGTAGAGAGTCTGCACGGGATTGTCAATGTCAGAGCCGAGAAGCGCGGACGGGTCGGCAAACACGCCCTCAGAAGAATAGACGGGAATGGCGGGATGCTGACGCATTGCCGAGTAAGGTATGCCACGGTCACCATTGGTGTCGGCACCACGGTTGTCCCATCTTGCAATCATAAGGTTCTCGCCCACTCTCACATACTTGTTGAAATTGTAGGTAGAGTTGACTCTGCCCGTAAATCGCCTGTAGAAAGTGTAGTCCATGAGACCGTTCTGATTAATGTAATTGGCAGAGAAGAGATAGCTGCCCTTTTCAGACGCATTGGAGATGCTTGCCGAGAGGTTTTGTGTCCATGCCGAGCCATACACTTGGTCTTGCCAGTTGGTATTGGCGGTGTTGACACCGTTGATTGACTGCACGAGCTGCGGAGTGCTGCCTGTGCCATAGAGCGAAGCCGCTGCCGTGGGAGCGATGCCGTCGTTGGCACAAGCCTGCCAATAAGCCTGTCCCCACTGCTCTGCGGAAAGGGTCTTGAAAGTCCTTGCCACCGTCTGCAATGACGCATTGTAGCTGAGGTTGATGGCCATTTTGCCTTCCTTGCCTCTCTTGGTAGTGATGACAATCACGCCGTTGGCGGCGCGGCTACCATAGATTGAGGCAGAAGAGGCATCCTTGAGCACCTGAATTGACTCGATGTCTGCGGCATTGAGTGAATTAAGATTTTCGGTAGTTGCCACACCGTCTATGACATAAAGGGGGTCGCAGGCGTTCACAGTGCTCATGCCACGCACCCTGATAGAAGAACCTCCACCGCCAGGAGCCGCGTCGGTCACAATGTCAACGCCCGGCAGCCTGCCCTGCATAGAGTTGAGCATGTTGGGGTCGCTCTCGCTCTTCACGCCCTTCATGTCCATCACGGCCACGGCACCCGTAAGGTCGGCTTTTCTCTGCACCTGATAGCCCGTAACCACCACTTCCTGAAGGTTCATGGCGTCTTCTTTAATGACAATCCTCATGTCCTTGGCAGCTGTCAGCTCCTGCGGAAGGTAGCCAATGTAGCTGATGACGAGTATTGCCCCGTTTTTTACGGAGATTTTGAAATTGCCGTCAATGTCTGTCACCGTGCCATTGACCGTACCTTTCTCCGTGACTGTAGCTCCGATGACGGTCTCGCCCGTTTGGTCAACCACCGTTCCTGAAGCCTCAAACACCTGCGCATGTAATATGGTGCTGACCATACACATTAGCGCAATGATCGCTAATCTTTTTAATTTTTTCATTTTTTAGTTATTAGTTATTACAAAAGATCTCAGTTGTTACAAATAATCTCGTCGAGCCAGAACACCGAGTAGAGCCACCCGCTCTGCCTGCCGTGAGACTACTCTTTTTTTTAAATTTGGGTTTGTTTGAGTCAAAAGCCCTGAGAGAGCCTGCCGCCATGACCTGACGACAAAAGTCACCCATAGATTTGTTTTGCTGCAAAAGTAGCGTGAACAGACAACTGAGACATTAAAAAATCGTGCATTTCCTTGCAAAATTAGTACGATGCAACATTTTTGCAAGAGAATGTACGATTTTTATTATTCGTATATTTAAAAAAATGATGACATTCAGGCATGAAAGCCACGCCTTTTATGGCATTGCGACAGCCAAAGCCTGACCTTATTCTTGGACATGTGGCTTTTTGGGGGCGAGCCAAAGCAGGCAATTACTCTTGCGCTTTAGCACTTGCCAAAAGGTCACACATGTGACAATTCGTTTAGATGTGGAGCTTGCGTCTACCGACACACACCCCCGACTATCGTTTAGGCGTGCTTTCGTTGTTTCTCACCTCTCCCGGACTCACGCCATACTCGCTCTTGAAGCACTTGGCAAAATAGGACGGCGCACTGAAACCCGTGTCATAGGCTATCTCTGACACCGACTTGTCGGTGGTCTCTAACATCTGCCTGCCTCGAGCAAGGCGTGCCTTGCGCAGAAGCTCCACGGGCGTAGTGCCAGTGAGCGACTTTATCTTGCGGTAGAGCTGCACACGGCTCATGCCCATCTCCTCGCCAATGCGCTCAACGTTGAAGTCGGC
>CAMGFM010000190.1 GCA_946055365.1 uncultured Prevotella sp.
CTGCACAACGGCACGCCGACAAAGCTGAACGCCGCCGACGCTACAGCCGCCACCGACCGCAACACAGCCACAGTGGCACGCATTGGCGACAACGAACTGATAATTGATCTCGGCAAGCCCGTATCAGTGTCGACACTGCTCTACTTACCCGACAGCAGTGACAACCGCCACGGACTAATATCCAACTATACAGTAAGCACGTGCGATGCTAAAGGCAAGGTGCTGAAAACACTGAAGTCAGGAGAGTTCTCCAACATACAGAACAATCCCGTGCTACAGACCGTTACGTTTGACGCTGTCACCACAAGATACCTCATGCTCAAGGCCGACCGCATCGTGGGCGACGGCAAGGTTATGGGCATAGCCGAGCTGGGCATACGCTGACCGCCACATTCTGACACGCTCTGGCCATAACCGGTCATCGTGACATCCAAAGAGCCTCTTTAACAAGCATAAAGAGGCTCTTTGCCATATCTAAAGTGCCTCTTTGTCATGACTAAAGCGCATCTTAGTCCAAAGAGAAAAACATCTGTGGAATTTTGTCATAATGCACATTACATTTATCTTTCAAAAAAAACGTTTATGTCAAATTAATTTTCTAATTTTGCACACAAAAACAGAGACACTTACATAAAAATGACAAGAAAGAAGAAGCCACTGCCACTGCTCGAAAACGTGACAATAGAGGATGTCGCAGCAGAAGGCAAGGCCCTCGCAAGGGTCAACGACATGGTGGTGTTTGTGCCGTTTGTCGTGCCTGGAGACGTTGTTGACCTGCAGGTGACACGCAAAAAACATCACTACTGCGAGGCAGAAGCCGTGAGATTCATCAAGAAAAGCGATGTCAGAGAGACACCCATGTGCGAGCATTTCGGCATCTGCGGCGGCTGCAAATGGCAGAACCTGCCCTATGAGGAGCAGCTCAAGGCCAAGCAACGGCAGGTGTTTGACCAGCTGACACGCATCGGCAAGATACCACTCCCCGAGTTTCGTCACATCATGGGCTCGGTCAAGACCAGCGAATATCGCAACAAGCTCGAGTTCGGGTGCAGCAACCGCCGCTGGCTGACCAAGGAGCAGATAGCCGCAGGCACTGTCTATGACAACATGAACGCCATTGGCTTTCACATCACGGGAGCCTTTGACAAGATACTGCCCATAGAGAAATGCTGGCTCATGGACGACCTGCACAACCGCATACGCAACTCCATACGCGACTACGCACTTGGCACCGGCATGACGTTCTTTGACCTGAGACAACAGCACGGACTGCTGCGCGACATCATGATACGCAACTCCAATACGGGGGAATGGATGGTGCTGATACAGTTTCACTATGACGAAAAGGACGACGAACAGCGAGCCATGGCTCTCATGGCACACATCGCCGACAGCTTCCCGGAGATCACGTCACTGCTTTATGTGAACAACCAGAAGTGCAACGACACATTTGGCGACCTTGAGCTGACCGTATTCAAGGGCAACGACCACATATATGAGACTATGGAGGGACTGAAGTTCAAGGTGGGGCCAAAGAGTTTCTACCAGACCAACACCGAGCAGGCCTACCATCTCTACGCGGTGGCAAGGGAGTTTGCCGCACTCACCGGCAACGAACTCGTATATGACCTCTACACGGGCACAGGCACCATCGCCAACTTCGTGGCGCGCAACGCACGTGAGGTGATAGGCATAGAATATGTGCCTGAAGCCATAGAGGACGCCAAGGTAAACTCTGCCATCAACGGCATAACAAACACCAAGTTTTATGCAGGTGACATGAAGGACATTCTCAACGACGAGTTTATAGCCACACATGGCAGGCCTGATGTCATCATCACCGACCCGCCACGCGCAGGTATGCACCAGGATGTCACCGACACCATTCTGCGCGCCATGCCCAAGCGCATCGTCTATGTCAGCTGCAACCCTTCCACACAGGCACGCGACCTCGCACTGCTCGACGTGGCATACAAGGTGACGGAGGTGCAGCCCGTAGACATGTTCCCACACACACCGCACGTGGAAAACGTGGTGCTGCTGCAACTCAAATGACCACGTGACATATATAATAAGGTGTAGCACCGCCCACACACATAGAGCAGATGGCTACAACCTACATTTATAACAAGAACAACCAACAAAACAGATGATGAAACATTTAGTATTAGGCTGCCTCGCCGCAGCAATGTTTGCCTCTACTGCCAACGCCCAGGACAAGAAGCCGACACTCTCGCTGTTTAGCGACGTGAAGTTCAACGGCTATGTGATGACACAGTTTCAGGCAAGCGACCAGGATGACAAGGAAAGCAACTCTTTCAACCTGCGAATGGTGCGACTCAACCTTGAGGGAAAGGTGGCAAAAGACTTTTATTGGAGGGTGCAGCTGCAGGCCAACGGCAACACCTCTGACCTCGGCAGCTCGCCGCGTCTCGTGGATGCCTTTGCAGAGTGGCAAAAATATGAGGTATTCAAGGTAAAGGCAGGACAGTTCAAGAGACCGTTCACATTTGAAAACCCCATGCACCCCATCACACAGGGCTTCATGTCCTATTCACAAAACGTGTCAAAGCTCTCTGGCTTCAGCGACCGCAGCGGCGAACATGCCAGCAACGGACGTGACATAGGCGTACAGATACAGGGTGACTTCCTCAAAAGCCCCAAGGGACGCAACCTCATACACTATCAGATAGGCGTGTACAACGGACAGGGTACAGGACAGAAAGACGTAGACCAGCGCAAGGACATTATAGGCGGCGTGTGGGTGATGCCAATAAAGGGACTGCGCATAGGCGCGTTTGGATGGACTGGTTCCTATGCACGCAAAGGCACATGGACCACGACAGACAGCCAAGGCAACGAGGAGACTCACAGCGGCGTGCGCTCCCTCGGCAAGAACCGCTATGCCTTTAGTGCCGAGTATGCCGCCAACGACTGGACTGTTCGCTCTGAATACATACACAGTCAAGGCTACGGATTCAAGACCTCGCTGTCATCGGGCAAGGAGACTGACTGCACCGTCAACACTGCCGCAGGCGACAAGGCCGACGGCTTCTACGCACTGACGCTCGCCCCTATACTCAAAGGCAAGCTCTACGCCAAGGCACGCTATGACCTCTACAGACCGAGAGCCGAATGGGGCACGTCAAAGACCATGTATGAGATAGGTGCCAACTATTGGTTTGGCAAAAACGTGATGATAGGCGCAGAATATGCGAGGGTCAATGACAGAAGTCTCAAAAAACATGACTACAACATGTTTGATCTGGAGCTTGATGTCAAATTCTAAGCTCATGGCATGACTATCACTACATGAGAGTCATGTTATACGTCACCTATCCAGACAAAACATTAGACACAAAATTATGAATGAAAAAAATCACGATGGGGGGGGTAATCGTAGAAGGCACAAAAAAGACAGTGCCGACCTCTTTAGAGAACAGAATTTAAGTGCTATAGAGAGAAGAAAGAGAATGAGGAAAACCATCCTGTGGATTATGACGGCAGTGGCTGTCGTGACCACCACTATAGCACTGGCACTCTATCTATTGAAATAGAGGGTGTGCCATAACGACCAATACATACGTCTGCTATAATGCCTTAAAAGTACATAATGCAAAAGTGGCTCTTGAATATTAGGAAAGCGGC